>CAZRLV010000606.1:0-1517 GCA_964600955.1 uncultured bacterium | reverse complement strand
ACGGGGAGTCAATTCCGTGGTCCTATCTTCTATTCTGGCCACTTTGATTGGCGTAGTGTCGGTGATTTCCACTTCAAAGGGAATTGCCTTGATGTCCATTGGAATGACTCTGGGGCTATTTGCAGTTCCCATCCTTATTTTTGCATTTATTATCTTTTTCACCCACCTTCAATACAAGCTGGGTCCTGGAGGATTGGCGGGGAGACACCAGGTTTTATGGCGCTTTTCCACCAGTTCGGTCAATGCTTTTGTTGTCTTGGCCAGCCTTACACTGATTTTCATTATGATGGTGACCCTTTTGTTTAAAAATAAGCTCTGGTCACTGGGACTCGTCTGCTTCGCTTTAATGATGTTTGCTCGTCTGGCCCGTCAAATTTTCATCAAACGCAAAATACGCTATAAAGACATCTTCTTTCCGCATGAAGATCATGTCATGCTTTTTGGTACCCGTATTTTTCGGGGGCGCAAAGAAAGAGCGTTGGATCTGGTGGATCAAGCCTTAAGATCCAAACCCAAAATTCCAGAACACCTGGTTACCCCTGATGCACTTTGTCTCTTTCGTACGGTGAGAGACCCCTATTTTGGAGGCATTCTCAACAGAGCTTTTATGGCCGTGCCAGATGGTGCCGGGGTCCTTTGGGCTTCGGTTTTTCTCAAAGAAAGACCAATTCTAGAACGTATACCCGGAATCGATTTTATGCAGTCTGTCTGCAGTCTGGCTGCACATAGGGGCCACGGAGTTTTCATCCTCGGCTCAAAAATTGATCATCTCGAACAAGCTACGGAGAGGCTAAAATCTGACCATCCGAGGCTGAAAATTTCTGGGTCCCATGATGGTTATTTTACTCAAGAAGATGAAGAGAGAATTGTCGAAAAAATCAATATCTCAGGGGCACGGATTTTGTTCCTAGCCCTTGGAGTACCCCTGCAGGAATACTGGTTTGACCGGCACCGCGACAACCTAAAAGTCCACTTGGTCATGGGGGTTGGAGGATCCCTGGACGTTTTAGCCGGAAAGGTAGAGCGTAGCCCCGTATTTTTTCAGGAATATGGGCTTGAATGGCTTTATAGAACTCTGCGAGAACCCTGGCGTTTGACACGGATTTTATCCCTCCCTCTTTATATTCTTCTGGTTTTGAGAGAAAAACTACGCCAGGGGGATGAGGAACACGAAAGAAATCTAGAGCCACCGGACTAGCCCCAGTCCTCCATCAACTCCCTATCAGGTCGTGGGATAAGTGGGATAGTGAGGGTCAAACTTGGAATAATATGGGAGAAGCTTTCTTCATATTTTCACACCCACAACTAGTCTATTGAAGTGTGAGCGCATGGCCTATTTGGGACTAGACGGCCCTAATATTTGGCACTATACTTTGTTGGGGAGATTTGCTATGATGGCTACGCTCGTACCATCTGTAAAATGGCGTATTACGGATGAGTCGTAACACTCATCGTTTGAGAACGATCAATAATAAGAATACTCACTGCGCGGATTTTCGCGCGAAATAAGGGAGGAA
>CAZRLV010000605.1:0-1552 GCA_964600955.1 uncultured bacterium | reverse complement strand
GATTGGCTGCCACCGTCACTGCAAGCGAATCAACCAGCACAGCCAGAAACCCGGCAGGTGGCGCTGCCGGGCGGATACACAGTCACCGTCAAACCTTTAACACCCGCAGAGTACATGTTACCACAAGGCAAACGCTTCGCGGTCCTGCTGGACACGTCCTACAGTCTGACAGCGCACGTCAAGACGATCCACACCACTTTTGCCTGGCTGCAGGGGACATTGTCCGCGCAGAATCAGATTGATGTGTATCTGGCCGATTCCCAGCATGATTGGGCGCGGCGTATAGATGACCTGCCCGGTCTGAACCCGAAAAAATGGAAAAACTGACCTCCTTGAGCCCGGCTTGAACTAACAGGTCGATGAGCCCCTCCGGGAGAGGCTTGAAGAGAACCCCCGTTTTCCACTCGATCTCCAAACGATTTTCAATCAAAAGCTGGCAAAAGCCCTCCAGTTCTTTCAGGTCCGCGTTAAACGCCTGGTCAATAAAGTGAAACTTTCGGATTCTTCCCTGCTGATGCAGACTATGGATTTTATCAAACAACTCCTGGGCCGAGAGACCTCGTCGAAAACCCTCGCGTCCAAGAATCGAGCAATGATGACAGCGTTGTGAACAACCCATGGCATTCAAAACCGGATGATAGCCGGCATAATCCAGATCTGGGCGGGTTTCAATCTCACCCTGCAAAGGAGGAAAACTGCGACGCCCGCTACTGCGTAAAGGCCGAAACTTAGGGGCCCCCTTCTGGTTGATAATCAGGCCGGGCAAATCAACAAGGTCGAGTAAATTGGGAAGATGAATCAAATCCGTAAGCGTAGCTTCAATCTCCGATAAGGCGATAAAGCCATCCGCCAAAGCCGGGGAAATTTTCTCCTGAGCCAGAGGATCCTGGCTCATCTCATTGGCCCAGATCAAAGGGCGCTCCCCAATACTGGCTTTAATTCTTAAGGCCTGGGATTCCAAGAAACTCAAGTCAAGGCCTGAAGACGCCAAAAGATAGAGGTCACAGTCCACCCGAATACTACTCCAATTCGGTCGTAGACGGACCAGGGAGAGATCTAAACTACGGGTAAGTCGGGTCAGGCGTAAATCAAAAAAGGGGGTCAACTCCCCCAGAATCAAAGCCCCAACTTTTAATTTCATTCCATCCCGCTTTCCAAGATTCATTATACGAAAGGCGAGGATACAAAGATGAGCTGATCCAAATCAATCTTTAATATGGAACACCGAGCAGTTTCAAAAAGATTTCACCCCCAAACCCTATCATCCGCCGACACCCAGACCCCGTCATCCTCCGGCTTGACCGGGGGACCCATTCAAACGGTCGTAACAATCCCTCATTATGAATTTGTTGTCATCCTGAACTTGATTCAGGACCCATCTTTATTTTTCTTTTTTTGTGTCCTCGGAAGTTGTCAACCTTTCTGCGTTTCGTGGTCAAATTTCTTCTCTACCGCTACCCCAACCAGTAGCAAAGTAATGGGGCTGGAATTTTCAGAATTTGCCTGCTTCCGCCAGAAAGCTCTGGACTGATCCCGAAATCTTGCATGGACC
>CAZRLV010000604.1:0-1568 GCA_964600955.1 uncultured bacterium | reverse complement strand
ACGGTTGTGACGACCTCCACCTTTAACCAAGCCGTCAAAAACCTACTGCCTCCAGAAGCCATTGCCCGTATGGGGATTCAGTTTGACAATGAAGATCAGGTGGTCGGCGATAAAATTGAAGATACAGACAAAATTGCCTTAAGCTTTGAATGCCAGGGCTGCCAATATATTCATCACGGAATACGTCCAGAACTCTGTCCCACCTGCAAGGCTCCCGGTTCACGGTTCAAACTCCTTGAGAGCGCAGAGGTTAAAGACGGAGTGCTTCGAGACGCAATTGGAGGCAGACAACTGATCTGGGATCGGGAGGCGGTAAGACGCCTGGATGAAGTCCAGGATCTCCAGGAGCGGGAGAGAATCAAAACCCGCATTGAAAAAAAATCCCTGACACGCCGCCTCAACAGTGTGAGCCTTCAAATGGTCCTAGATGAAAGCGAAGTTCAAAACGATGGAGCTCTGATTTGGACCGACGATGCCATTGCACGTCTTGAAAGGGTCCCCGAAGGGTTTATGCGCAAGGCCGCAAAAACCAGTGTTGAGGAATATGCAAGTGAAAATAATTTGATCGAAATCAGCCTGCAAGTGGCTGAAGAAGGGCTGGTTAAAGCCCGTGAAAAAATGATGGAGGCTATGCAAGGTAAGATTGCCCATTCTTCCCAGGCGGATTCAGAGGAAAAAACTGTGGAACTGACCTGGACACCTGAGGCCCTCAAGCGACTGGAGAGAGTCCCCGCAGGGTTCATGCGAGACATGAGCAAAGCGCGTATCGAGGAGTGGGGAAAAGCCCATGAATATGACCTCGTTTCCCTGGAGGTGGTCGAGGAAAAATATCAAAGCTGGACTGATGGCTCAAAGGGACTCAAACCTGAATTGGAATGGGCAGAAACTGCCCGCGACAGGATTGAAAAGGTTCCAGAGTTTATCCGTCCCATGGTGATGAAGGAAATCGAAAGAAAGGTGCAATCTCAAGGCAAATCTTATGTTGATGAATCGGCGTTGGACCAGGTAATGGACGCCTGGGGCGGAAGCCTCGACTCGTTTCATCAACGCAACTAGGTTCTGGCCTGATAATTGCGAGAAAAGTTACTCCCGTAAATCAGCGGGATTTTATAAGGCGCGTAAAATTGAAAGGAAAAACTATGAAGCCTTGGAAGATGCTTATTAAACACACTTTGGTAGGAACCCTCATGGGTCTTACCGCCACCTCAGCCTTTGCTGTCGATTTCAGCTCCTTTGGAGATTTGCGGCTTCGACGGGAACGCGACTGGGATTCCACCCGTAGCAGTGGGGCCATGCGCACAGACCGTATGCGTACCCGCTATCGAATCCGTGCCGGATTCAAGGTTTAAATTTGACCGGGAATGGTCTTTTCGCCTTAGAACACGCTCAGGTGATCGAGAGAACACGCAAAGTCCACACACGACCTACTCCCAGACCGGGGGAGGCGGAAGGGGAATCAGTGATTTTCCCACAAACTTCGATAAATTCTCGTTTCGCTGGAAGGATCAGGACCACTGGTTCCGCTTGGGACGTGACGGATTGAATTTTTGGAAACAAAACGAACTGAT
>CAZRLV010000603.1:0-1571 GCA_964600955.1 uncultured bacterium | reverse complement strand
ATATTAATCGAAACAGTACCACCAGCTTTTGTATATACACTGTTCTTATCTAGTAATGAAAACCGACATTGTAAAGTATCTCCATCTTCAATGACCCAAAACTGAGAGATATAAACTGGTTGATTTGCGGCGGCTTCAATCCATATCCCTGAGTTGCGGCCCCCACCGGAAGCTATTCCAAATAAGCCTTTTTCTGGAATCACCGGAGTTTTTACCGGCCATTGAAACCTGGCTTTCGCTTTTACCTTTGCCTTGGGTTTCTGAGAAGGTGAAGAAGCCTTGGCGACCGGTGTAGATATCGCTGGAGCCGGACTAGAAAAATTCTTGGTGACTTTTCTGGGATGAGGGTGGGGCAGATCATTGTCGGCAAGATTATAGGTGCCTCGGGGAATCCAAATTCGCTTCAAGGGTAGGTTATTACTGGGAAGGCGGTTTACGCGTTTGAGTGCGCGCACTGGAATATGATAGGCTTGGGACAGCCCAAATAAAGTGTCTCCCGGCTGGACCTGATACCAGAATCCTGGGCGCTCTCTTTGGCCGCGATGCGTTCCAAATAAATCTTTTAGAAAACCGAAACTTTGGAGTGTGGACTGGCCAACGATGAAACAGGCAACCAGGAGAACAAAACCTTTTGGAGAAGTCATGGCCCCAGTCTACTAAAAATTCACTAGCAGTATAGTGATTTTCTGCGTCAAAAACCGGTATAATTGTTCACTAGGTTGCCTTCTAAAGGGGGATTTCATGGTAAAACCAGAGCACCAAGCAGATTGCGAGTTTCTTATCCAGTCTATATTTAAACACGAACTATCCCATAAAAAGGTCTATAACGAAAAGGACCTTATCCGGGAATATTATCAAATCAAAAATAAGATTGAGAATGCTTTTGAAGGTCTTGATGTAGAGGGTCTTCTATCCTCCTCAATCTACTAGTTTTTAGGGAATTAAAGGGGTTTAAAAATGCACTGTCCAGCTTGTAGTCGGGAAATGAAAGTTTTGACGGTACGCCAGGTTGAATTCGATGTTTGCGACGGCGGTTGCGGCGGCATCTGGTTTGACTGGTTTGAGTTTGAGAAGGTGGATGAAGCCAATGAGTCCGCTGGTGAGGAACTCCTAAAAATTGTTCGGGATCCTCAATTTGAGGTGGATGAAAGCCAGAAACGCGATTGTCCCAGATGTGATGATCTGGTATTAAAACGTAGTTTTCACAGTGTAAAGCGCCGCGTTGAAATTGATGAATGTGTAGGGTGCGGGGGGATCTTTCTCGACGCAGGGGAGTTGGCAGAGATCCGGGGGCTCTTTGACTCGGATGATCAGCGTAAGGAGGCTGCCGAAGCCTATTTTGGAGACATGTTCAACACCAATATGGCCTCAGCCATTCAGGAGCAGGAGGAGACCCGCGAAAATCTGGAGAGGCGCCGACGAATCCTTAAATTCTTTTGTCCTTCGATTTGGTTAGGCTTGTTCGACGACGCTTAGACCTGTCAAGGAAGCCCTATTCTTCTCAAGATTGTCGTTGAAATCATTGTAATTCTCCTGGTTTTTGTACTGGGATTTTATTTGCTGCAGGGGCG
>CAZRLV010000602.1:1363-1572 GCA_964600955.1 uncultured bacterium | reverse complement strand
GGGCTATCCTGGGAGAGCTGAAAAAGCCGATCTGGGGTCAAGGGGCCGAGCAGGTCCTGGCCTTCCCTCAGAAAAGAGCTAAGATTCAACGCTTTGTGGACTCCAAACTGGGTATGCGCTCCTATGCTTTTGAGTCCGCTCAAAAGACCTTGAGACTGCCGCGGCTCAAAACCATGGAGCGACCCCTAATGGACAAAGCCTGGAAATGT
>CAZRLV010000602.1:0-1337 GCA_964600955.1 uncultured bacterium | reverse complement strand
AGTTAATGACGCCAGCCCGCTGATTTTCTCGGGAAAGGAGGTCCTCTTTTTTGAAAAGGGGGGAGCTTATTTTTCAGCTTTTAACTGGTCAGAATATGATTTTCCAGCGGTTTACCACGCCTATTTCCCGGTCTTTTTATACCGACTCTTTACCTCGCGCTGGCAACCGGACGTGGAAAGCCCCAAATTTCAAAACTCTTTATTTGAGCGCGACCCAAGCCTATTTAAAACGACTGACGAGGGGCCTGGCGCGGCCTGGGTAGATTTTTCAGAGCCGCTCCTTATCCTGGCCATCTCTCTTTGCCTGCTAGAGATCTTCTTGATTTTACGCATCGAGCGCTTTGGAAAAACCATCTAGAGACTGAATTCTTCCCTCAAGTTTCTCGTCGATCGAGGAGCTTTCCCAAAACCCGCTTCCTGGCCTTTTGCAATTGACCTTGCTTGTACTCGGCATGCGAGCCCAGACCCATTTGATTTTCCATAAAAGTTTCACGATCCATCAGCTGAATCTCAAAAGGAAAAAAGAATTGAATTTCGCGCTTGGTTTTGGCCAGAATCGCGTCCAGTTCGTCAATGGTATGCACTGGTGAGCGCTCCACAAAAAGATGCTGCCTGAGATCGTATAAACGTGAATGGGTGGGATTTGCAAAACGTACCAGATGGCGACAGGTAAACTGCACCGAGCGAAACCCCTCAAGCGAAAAAGGATTTTCATGCTCATCGGCTTTGGCGATCAAATCCTCCCTCTCAAAGCCTGTTTGAATTTCATGTTCAAGCTCCTCAGGACTCATATTGTTTTCAGAAAAACGCCTCAGATTACGGGTAACATGTTTCTGGCATTGAAAAAGATCGAGAAGTGAATTGCGCGTCCTCAAGGAGGAGACATTGGCAAAAATAAAAATTTTTGAGCTCAGGAGATAATTAAAAACCAAAAGCAGGTCCATCAAAGACTCGGTAACCACACGCACCCCGATATGATCATAGATTCTCGCGGCAGTGCTCTCAGGCTTATGTAACAGTTTTAGAACCTTCGAGTTCCAGTCCTTTTCGCGTTTGACCTCGAAAAAATAGAGGGGAATGAATTCATCGCGCTCCTTACCCAGGTAAATTTTATTATTCTCATCGATATAGAGATGACCATTAAAGCGCTGAAAAATCTGGGCGCGTGCTTCCTGAAAATAGTCCGCCAGAAAATCATTCTCAAGATGCAAAATCGTGTGCATAACCTTCAGGGTCGCACAGGCCCAGAGCTGAAGCTCCTTATTGCGGGCTCTTAGATTAGACCATTGTAAAAGCAGACGTAAATCCGGACATAGCCGCACCTCTTCGGGGATCTT
>CAZRLV010000601.1:0-1593 GCA_964600955.1 uncultured bacterium | reverse complement strand
ATTGAAGGTCTCGATGACATTGAACGCGCAATTGACCGCCCAATTTTTATAGATTGGCTATCTCCTTTGGTCAAGCAAATTGAAAGCATGGCCCCAGATCCAATTTTGCTTGAAAACCTCTGGATTCTTGAACAACTCGCCACTCGTCTTTCTGCTTGGCAATCAAGGACCCTGATTCATAAAGCCCTGATGAATCAATGGAAACTGACCCCGCCCGACGACGAAAATCACTGGATGATGGGACTTGGATTTCTCAACTCTGGAAAACCGGAAATAGCGAGAAAGATACTGGCCAAAGTTGAGGATACCAATAAAGCCAAAGCCGCCGAAATCCTACTGGCGATTCACCAACCTCCAGAATCGACCAGCAGATTCTCGCAAATCATCGGCTCCATCATCGAACTTTCTTCGCATAAGGATAGTTTGTTTCAACAGCTTTTTGCCCATATCAGCCGCGAGCACTTCGCTAAATGCTTTGAGACTTTCTCTAAAGTTTTTGATCAGCTCTTTAAATTAAAGGCTGCTTATTTTCATGCTTTACTGGATTGGGTGGATACAGCCTGGCGACTGGGTTTTGCCTCGGAGGCCATTCCCAGGCTCATGCAATTGCATCAAGAATTTTCAGATCTGCCTACGGCCGGACAAATTACTGGTGGAAGTCCCCTACTCTCACTGTGGATGAATATGGGATATAGAGAACGGGCTCGCAAGGTGCTCCTGGCCATGCTTCGCCTACGACCTCAAGACCCAGAACTTTCAAGTTTATTGGTGGAGAATATTCATGAGATTATGGAGGATAATGAGGAACTTTTGCCGGCAGTATTTGTTGAGCAGGCAGTAGGGGGAATTAGGAATCAGAGAGCTGGAGGGAACTAGAGGAATCATCGGAATGCAGAAAGACCGCCCTCCGTCATCCTACGGCTTGACCGGGGGATCCATTCAAGGGGTCGTAGAGTAAATGAGAGGCAAACCAATCGTAAAAACAAAAATATTTTTTCTGGGTCTTTTTTTACTTGCTGGCTTTAGTGAGGGGGCGGTGGACCTTAGATGGAATCCTTGGGCTGGCTATCATGCAGAGGCTCGGCCTTATGACCATCTACCTGCGATTTTGAAAAGTCTGAAGCAAAAAATCCCACGATCTAAATCATCCCCGACCTCATTACGAAACAGGGTTCGCCAAGCGCTGTCTCTGCCCTCACTTCAAAAATTTCTGGCACAAACTGCAACGGCTGAGATCTTTCTTGAAACGGTTGAGGATGGGTTTCTCAGTCAATCTATTCTTGTGAAGGACCCGCTGGCAGGAGAGTTTTTTTGCCAACTTTTACTCCCTTTTCATGTTGCTGGTGATCGGTTCCCGGCTCTTGTGGCCTTACATGGACATGGAGGCAATGCTGAGAGTTTTGCCGACAGTGACTTAATTCAAGACCTCGTGCGTCAGGGAGTTGTGGTTATGATTCCCTGGTTTCGAGCTATGCGCAGGGAGTATGAAGGTGAAATCAGTCCTAAATTGATGCGGTTGGGTTTTCCTTTGATGGGAATTCGTATTTATGAAGCTATGCGTGCTATGCAAGTGCTTGAAGGTTTAAAAATTGT
>CAZRLV010000600.1:0-1614 GCA_964600955.1 uncultured bacterium | reverse complement strand
AAAAGCTATTATCGGATTTCGCAGGACATGAAAAAGGATTTAAAGCTGAGCCATGACCAGATTTCTATTCAGATATATATGATTAAGGTTATGGAATACGCGGGGCGCCTGAATCGCCAGGAGAAAAAACTGACCTATGGCAAGAAGAGGATTTTTCTTGAAAAAGCACTTGCAAAAAAACCGGACAATGAATTTCTGATTTTGGAGATGGGTAGGCTTTGCCTGAGCTATGAACAGGATCTTGATTTAGGGTCGCGTTGTCTTTTAAAAGCCCTGACCATGGCTCCGGAGCTGAATGAATCCAATCTACATCTGGGAAGTTATTATTTTGACCAGCAGGACTTCAAAAAGGCTTATCATTATTATCTGAAAGTGATTGAGCGACCCACTACCATGCGGGTTTGGACTGAAGTTGTTGAGCGAATGCAAAGAATGATATGACGGGTGCTGGCAAGCTCACGAAGAGTTTTGGTAAACTCATCAGCTTTGAAGGGCCTGAAGGATCAGGAAAAACAACGCAGTTAAAGCGTCTGAAGGCCTTTTTAGAGGAACGAGGATATGTCGTGGAGGCAACCCGTGAGCCTGGAGGGGGATCCACTTTAAGCTGTGAAATTCGTCGCATTATTCTGAGCAATGACCACCCAGGTATTTGTGAGGAAACCGAGCTTTTTCTACTTCTTGCGGCTCGTGTTGAACATGTTCGCAAGCTGATTTTACCCAAATTACAGGCGGGAGTCGTTGTCCTATGTGACCGCTTTATTGAGTCTTCTATTGCCTACCAGGGTTATGGAAGAGGGCTTCCTGTAAAGACGATTGAAATGATGAATCGATTTGCGATCAAAGGACGTTATCCGGATTTAACCTTGATTTTTGATATTGACCCGGCCCTGGGGCTTGAGCGGGCAGGCATGGGCTCTGGTCCGGATCGTATCGAGAGTGAGACCCTTGAATTTCATGAGCGGGTTCGCAAAGGGTTTTTGGAGTTGGCCCAGGAAGGGGGACGCTTCTATAGGATTGACGCTCACAAAACCGTGGATGAAGTCGAAGAAGCTGTTCGAAGATCTGTATTGGGGGCTCTTCTCCATGAGAATTGACAAGCCTGGACTGGAACCTCGAAAATCTACGCCATCCAAGACCGAGCGCAAAAAAAAGTATTCGGGGATATTTGCTTCGTTTTTTGGCGAGGAAACCAAGGGGCATGAAACCCCCATAAAAATTGGATCTCAGGAGGTTTTGGCCGAGGTTGATGATCTGGGACAAGAACTTTTACAAAATCCTGGACCGGCCAGTCTTGAGCGTTATAAAACCAGAATTCGCGAACTCCTGAGAGAGTACTCCAGTTCTGGATTTCGCTCCATTTCCATCATTGGTGATCTAGGGGGCGAGAAGCATAAACAAATGCACCTTTCCCAGGAAGTAGACAAGGTTCTGGTCCAGTTGACAGATGCCGTAATGAGTCAGGAGGGCGCGCGCCTAAAGGAAGGTAAAAACGACAGATTTACCCGCATCGCCGCCTCAATGGAAAACATAAAAGGCATTTTGATTGACTTGGTGAAGTGATGAGAAGATGGGAAGGAACTAGTAGAACTATCGGAACTAAAGAACTAGAGGAAT
>CAZRLV010000599.1:0-1636 GCA_964600955.1 uncultured bacterium | reverse complement strand
ACCTGAATCGGCTTAAAGGGGGAAACCCCTATCGCCGCCTCAGACTCGTCACAATGGAGTTTGAAAGGGGACGGACCCGCGACCCCAGCAATCGCAATTTTTTTACGGAAATTGCCGCACGTTATATCGCCATTCACGAAGAATTTCAGGCTCGAAATATTCCTGAACCCTTCGAGTTTGAAGAGCTGGTCTACCGCCGAATTATTCTCCTAGATCCCCGCAACCCCTGGGCACATAATAACCTGGCCTATCTCTACTGCCAAAACAATGTGGAAGTCCGTGAGGCCCTGAGAGAGTCGCGCATTGCAAATCACCTTGAGCCGAACAATCCCTATTTAATGGACACTTTGGGCTGGGCCCTTTATAAAAACAAAATGTTTGAAGAAAGCCTTAAAGTTCTCAAGAAAATTCTTACCATGGATGAAGGTATTCCCGATGTTCATTTTCATCTGGCCACTGTTTACTACGACTTGAAAAAAGTGAGCCTCTCTTCACACCACTTCAAGCGCTGCATTGAACTGGACCCGGAAAACTCGCTAGCAAAAAACAATCTGGCTTATTTATATTCTGAACAGGGAATTCATCTTGACGAAGGTTTGCAGCTCATTCAAACCGCTTTGAAAAAATTCCCTAAAAACTCTGCTTACCTCGATACCTTGGGTTGGCTGTATTTTCAAAAAGGCGAATATGAAGCCGCCCTTGTACCTCTTAAAAAAGCAGTTGAACTTGCACCGGACTCGGCTGAGTCCCAGTATCACCTGGGGCAAGTCTATCTAAAAATGAACAAGGTTGATGCCTCGGTAGAACATCTGCAAAAATCCATGGAGTTCAGGCCAAAGCCTGAGGGCTCCAAAAGCGCGGATCAAAGCTACACCCTCCTATTAAAAACTATCCAAGACGCCAAAAACACCTATTTGAAAATGCCAGGGGTCCCCAAGGACAAGGAAAGCCTGAAGGTATTCTATGATCAGTTGATTTACCTGGCTCAAAGTATAGGTGATACGGCACTATTGCAAAAATTCGCAAAGGAATTTGACAACCTCGACACTCGGAAACTAACCCTGGACAAAGCCTCAACTCCTGCCAATGTCGCCGCGGGGCGGCCCGGGGGGGCGCCCCACCCCCCCCCCCCCCCCCCTGATCCAGAAGCCATCCAGGAATTTTTTCCTCGTGAAACAGATTTTTACCTGGGTCTGAAATATGAAATACTCATTTTTATTCTGGAAAAGGTTCTTGAGTCTGGACTTTTAGATCAAAACATTCAGGCTAAGAAGCTGGTTCCGCTGGTACGCCAGGGGCTTCCAAAGCAATTGTCCCTGTTTATGGGCAAACCGGAAGACAAGCGCCGCACCGAAATTTATGCTGTCGTTGAATTGAAATCCGACCATAGTCAGATTCTGGTGGATCAACTTTTAGCCTTATCTAGTGGAAGCCTGATCCCATCTATTTTTCAAGGGGGAATCCGGCTTGAACCGCTAATCAACGGAACCTACCAAGCTCAAGGACCCAATTTTACTTTATTTTTAGCCATCAAAGGACGCTTTCTAATCGTATCCAACTCCCTTCCGGCCCTGAATCGGGCTCCCTATCAAAAATCCAGATCTCTGCTGACAAATAAAGCCTTCAAAGATACGCT
>CAZRLV010000598.1:0-1643 GCA_964600955.1 uncultured bacterium | reverse complement strand
GGGGCGGTCCGGGACAAAGCCCATGATTCGCTTACAGTCTTCAGGGTCAGTTTCAATATTCTTACCTTCGATGAGGATCTTCCCAAACGTGGGCCTTAGAATCCCGGTCAGCATTTTGAGAGTCGTTGTCTTTCCGGCACCGTTAGGCCCCAAAAACCCAAAAACTTCCCCTTTTTCAACTTTCAGGCTGATTCCATCCACGGCAGCTTTATCACCAAAGTTTTTTTTGACGTTAATTAGTTCGATCATAGACTATGCTTGCTCCAGACAGCTAAGGGCCTGTTTGGCGCGCCGATAAGGCCAGATATTGGCCATGAGTAAGGCGCTAAACCCCAGGATCAAACTCAAGGATGCCCCCATCACCTGGATGTCTGTGATGGATTGTCCTTTTAAAATCAGCTTGTAATATAAATAACCTGGATAGACCTGGGATCCCAAAAAAAGAAACATAAAGAAAATGGAGGCCATCATATAAAAAAGGCCTCCGAAACTCATAAAGATGCGATTTACATTCTCTGCTTTATACATGGGATAGATTGCTCCGAAACAAATGGCGAGCATAGCGTTGGTGAAACAAAGCAAGGAGATATTGAACCCGTTTAACCAGTAAAGTTCCGGCCCTACCTTCAGAATCCAGTTGGCCAGTAAGGTCATAAGGTTTCCGACCACCAAGATACCGGGAAAATAGTAGAGGAACTTAAACCAGATTAAGCGGTCGATTGGAAACGGAGATGATTTAAGAAGCCAGAGGGCGGGTCCTTCCAGAGAAATCGACGGGAAGAGAAAGCGCATGGAAATCGAGATGGTAATGAATCCAACAAAGGCTGTGTTTAAAAACGAGACAAAGCGTGAGAGAGCATGTGAAAACATGGAGATTTTATCAAGGTGCAGTAGGTGAATATTGTAGAGATAGAGGCCCACCATAGCAAAAATCAGAAAAACCTGGGACCAAAGTTCGGGGTTTCTGGTAAAAAGCAGGGAGTCTTTGACATAGATGGCTCGAATCGCTGAGGGCAGAAAGCTGAGAAATCTAAAAACACGGATGCGAGAATGATGAAGGATCTGGACCGAGCGGATCTCGCGGCTTTTGCACCAGGTGATGAAAAAATGCTTGCGGCCCAGCTTTAAGGTCAGCATCAAAAGCAAAATGGATGAACCAAAGAGCAGGCCGGCAGGAACCAGGGTTTCACGAGGATTATGTGTCATAAGAGCTTGAGAAACCTCGGACAGCCAGGTGGAGGGAATATATTTGAAAAACGGGATCTGGAGGTTGCTGATAAATTTTTCAATCTCTGTGAAATCCCGAATGGAGAATAGTTTCTCCGGCTGGAGCATACGAATGAGGACCAGTACCAGGGTCATGAAAAGTACCGAGGCAAATTGAAATATCTTTTTGCTCTGATGCAGGGGAAAATATCTAGAGATCAAAACAGAGAACAGAGTCCCCAGACAGGCGGGTAAAACCAGAAACGGAATCAGGGCTAGAAAAAACGGGGCAAGCTCAAGAAAACTCAAACCATAATTTTTAGTATAGGCAAAGAGAACCGGCAGAAAAAACAGCAAAGACATCCACGAAGCCGATACCGCAGACCCCATGAAACGAGATTCAAAAACCCTTCTGGCACTGCGGGGACTTGCCAGGA
>CAZRLV010000597.1:0-1645 GCA_964600955.1 uncultured bacterium | reverse complement strand
CTTTGACGTGTAGAACTTTCATCTATAACACCTTACCGGCTTTGACCGGCGCATCAGGGACAGGCCAGTTTCTTGGTATCCCAATGTTTCACGCTATTTTCGAAATCAGATCCAGTCCGTCCAAATCCAATACTCCTGCCCCCTTTTGAGTGTGCAGCCTTAGGAAATAACGCAGGCAATCTGCCTTGGAATTCTCTCCTCGGTTCATCTGATCAAATGCTTCAAGAGAGAGGCTGGAAGCCAGAAAAAGAACGCAAATTTTGTCCAGAACCTCCCGAATTTTCAGGGACTGTAGCATAGGATCGAGATTGCAAAGATGCTCGACCTCTCGTTTCAACCCGTCCAGAAGTTTTAAGAGTGGTTCTGATTCGGGCAGAGAGTCTTCACTTGCTAGTAACTTCGAGATGTAATCAAAAAAGGGCTCGTGAATGCGGTAGCGGAGTATGTCGCGCAAGACTTGGGCTCTGAGGGTATTATGAGTTCCTTCCCAGTTTTCACATACGATGCTGTCCCTGAACAAACGAGGCAGGGTGGAAAAGGATTCAATGGCGCCGTTACCGGCCAAAACCCCAATCGATTGCCGGATATGCTCCACGGACCACGCCGAGGAAACATATTTGATCGCATTGGTCAGAAGCCTCGCCACCAGTTTTTGATCTGTAGAAACCTCAGCGTTGATTTCATCAAGATCCAATTCATCCTGAAGACGAGTCAGATGAAAGGCTGCAGCCTGGATAGCGGTATTTTCACAGCGCACGCGAGCAAGGGTCTCCTGAACCAAAGGATACTCAAGGATAGGCTTGCCAAATGCGATTCTTTCCTCAGCATAAGCCCTGGCAATTTGATAGGCCCGTCGGGCCATGGCCGCTACCGTAAAGGTATTGTAGATTCTAGAGAGGTTTAGAACATGCTCCATGAGCATTTTAAAACCATCGTCGATTTCCCCCATGGCAGTGGCTTCAGCTCCTCGAAAATCCATTTCACCCGAAGCCATGCTGCGGGTTCCCAGTTTTTCCTTGAGCCTTCTCAGGGTATAGCGATTCAATGAGCCATCTTTGAGTCTTCTGGGAACCAGAAACAGCCCCAATCCCTTGGTGCCCTGAATGCTCTCATCGAAACGCGCGGTAAGAAGAATCAGATCCGCGTTGGCATTGGAACAAAACCAGTTTTCCCGCGTGATTCTCCACTTCCCGTTTTCCTTGCTGGCCTGCACCGAGTTAAGACCCACATCTGAGCCACCCTGCACTTCAGTTAGAAATTGAGCCCCGGTAAAGTTATGTGTAAAGTTCGGCTCCAGAAGCTTTTCCAAATAAGATTTCTTTCCAGGAAAATTGGGGGTCTTCTGGAAAATCCGCAGGATTCCCGCTGTGCAGGCCACGGGACAATTATGACCCGCTTCGCCTGCCATGGAAGTGAGATAGAAATGACAAAGACTCTTCAGCAGTCCGCCGGGCTCGGACATCATCTTCATCATGGAGGTTCCATAGATAATATTTCCACACTCTTCATAAGCAGGATGATGAACCACTTTCTCCACCCTGCGTCCGATGCCATCGAAAGGCTCCAGACGGGGGAGGTTGAACCGAAAATCATTCTCAGCGGCAGCATCCTCCAGCCTGGGAATATTGGCACCCAGTCCGCAGAG
>CAZRLV010000596.1:0-1659 GCA_964600955.1 uncultured bacterium | reverse complement strand
AATGGTCTGGTTCGATAGAATTCTTCATCTCTCCAAGGTTTCTCCATGCTTCTTGAACAGTAAGACGTTCCTTTTCCAAATCTATGCAAATTATACACATTTTTTAGTAGTTCCCGCCTTCTCCTGGCACGAAGCCTGGCGACTCTTCCGTATCTGAAGGCATTTCTTCGTCTTCTCCAGCAAACAATGCTTGTAGACTCCCGGGTGTCCCAATTTTAGGGTTAAGTACTTCTAGTTTGTTGAGAATATCTAAAATACTCTGCTCATCGGCTGGCTGCTTGGCAATTTGTTCGAACTTTTCTTCAATATATGCCACTAGTGCTCTCATTGGATGTGGCTCATTGTATAAATCTTCTGCGTTTTTACCATACTTATCTTTTATAAGCTCTATAACTTCCATTTCAGCCTTTGCTCGGACCTGTTCTGCTGCAGTTTTAGCTTCAATTTCTTTATCCCAGTTTTTTTGAGGTTTTCCAGTCCAAGGCGCTTTAGGTTCTTCTGTCCCAGGCCACCCTTCTTTCATAGTTTTTCTAAAATTTTCCATTATTAGCTTCATGCTTTTCATTTTTTGTTCTCCAATATTTCAAAAAGTGCTTTGCCGATCTCGCCGACACCTATAATTAGTCCAGAATCTGGCCCACCATCGTCAAAAGTAACAATCATTGAGGGCACAGAGTTGATATCGCAAGACTTTGCAAGAAATCTTACCCACTTTTCATCCATATTTATGATAAGAACCCTATCTCTCCACCCAGAACTGACAATTACGTCTCTTAGGACGTGGCATGCCTCGCACCAGTCAGCTGAAAAGATGATGAAGTCAGGCCGAGTGGTGTCTGTGAGCGCTTCTCTCAAATCTTGCTCGCTATTCCAGTGTGGATTAGCATGAAATTCGACTACACCGTTGTACATTGTAGTGATTTCAGCGTTTCTTTTCTGCTCGGGAACACAGGAAAGAAGAAAAAGTAGTGGTATTAGGTATTTCATCCAACATTCATCCCTTGAATCATCCCCGGCAACGCGTTTTTGATCTGTTCTAACGCTGCAAGCGCCACTTCTCTACTCTTCAGGGGAGATCCATCGGGTAACTGGCTAAAAACAGCGTTGATTTCATCAACAACTATGTCTGCAAGTTCACTCACCTCGCTGTCTGACGTGGAAATATCTTCTTCTTTTAGATTTTGTTTGAAATAGTTTTCGAATATGTCACCAGTCGATGCCACTGACGCCATCGGCTTTCCTGTTAGACTTGTTTCTTTTCCTGTGTAGCCATATTCAGACATTGATACTCTTTGCCAAGCATCTGCAAAAAACTGATAATCACTTCTCGAAACTTTATATCCCTTGACTTCAATTGGTCGAACCTCATTGTTCGTAAGGTATCTTCCCATTGAACTTTCAGATCCGTATTCTCCACCCAGACTGTTCGCCAATTGTTTCAAAATCGTAAACCCTGAAAAAAATTGTCTACCTTCATCATCTGGCATTTTGCCTTGCCTGTATTCGCTGCTGAGTTCATTGGCTAATGCCGCAGACGTTCGTTTAGCTTTTTTACTATTAGGTAGCATTACTTTCGCTGCAATGTAGTGTCCGAAAAACTCAACTATTCTGTCTTCATAGGATTCTTGTGCGAATTCGTCTTCATCATCAAACTTTGGA
>CAZRLV010000595.1:0-1691 GCA_964600955.1 uncultured bacterium | reverse complement strand
AGAATCTGGATAGATTTGATCTGGCCAATCCTCCCTGATTGCCATAGCCCCAGATTCCTATCTAAAAACAACAGGAAAAACCAAGAGGCTTCTCAGTCCATCGGCAAGACAGCACACATGATTAAATCAGCCCTGATAAAAAGAATCTAAATAAACTGCGAATTACCCACAAAAACAACAAAAATCAGCCCTATTCATCTAAGAGCCACGCCGCCAATCCACTTTCTTCTCCCACCTCAAAGCCTAAACCCCCTCGTCAGTCTCCGCCTCCCCGCTCTTTTCTTATTCTAGGGTTCTCTAGTTCCGATAGTCCTTTAGTTCCTTCCCCAACTCTTGTCATCCTCCGGCTTGACCGGGGGACCCATCTTCTCTCCAAGCATTCCCCGATAACATTCCTCCAGATCCCGAACAAACCCAGGAGTATCAAAAAGAGGTTTTGATTTTCGATTCACAGCCAGGCGGGCTTTGAGGTTTTGCGTGCCTTGGGTCTGACTACCAAGCTTTACGGCCAGAGCGATATAATCCTCCAATGTAGTGGTTATCAGATCTTCAAGCCCCACAGCACTGAGAATACTGGCCGAGACCCGCGAGGAAAAATGCTTTCCCTTGAGAGTTAAAACCGGAACCCCGGCAAAAAGAGCATCACTGGTTGTGGTATGTCCGTTACAAATTCGTGTATCTAAAACTAAATCTGAAAGACTCAGTCGTGCTAGATGTTCAGGTTTGGTCAAGAGGCCTGAGAAAACCAGGCGACTGGGGTCTACCCCACTTGATTTTGCTTCAGAGCGTAGATTTTCTACCACTTCGGGATGCGTATGAAGCAGCCAGAGTATTGATCTATCACAGGCCTTAAGGATTTTCATCCAGGCATCAAACATAACGGGCTCTAGCTTATAGTTTTGATTGAATGAGCTAAAAACAAAGGTCTCTGTCGGTAAATCGAAATTTTCACGCGTTACCTGGTTTTCTGACAGGTCCTGATGGCTGTCTGTAATTTGATAACAATGGGGCAGATAGACAAATTTTTCGCTATAGAACTCCTGATCCTGGGGAGGGCTTACTATTTTGTCGGTGAGAATAAAATCGATAAAGTAGGCCCCCGAAGTCCCGGGAAACCCAAGCCAGGCCACTTGAACAGGAGCGGGACGTAAAGCCAGGATTTCAAGACGGTTGCCCTTGGTATAGCCCTGGAGATCGATCAGGATGTCAATTTGATCAGTGTGGATTCTACGAGCAGCGTCAGCATCTCCAAGCGACTGAACTTCGATGAAATGATCCGCATCTCGCTCTGAGCGCCTGCGATACACACTTTTATCATTGACTCCATGTGAGTATAGAAAGACCTCAAAGTCGTCTCGATGGTGCAGACCAAAAAGTTCTTTATAGAGATGGGCACAGGGGTGATTATGAAAATCATTGGAAAGATAGCCCAGTTTTATTTTGCTTCCCTGAGTGCGTGGACGAGGTTGGAAGTCAAGTCGATAGCGAAGGTCCTGCATACGCGCAGTCAGTTCACGGCTCCAACTGCATGCGACTTCAAAATTTCGTCGCAAGTCATCACAGCGAGTGACATTCAGGTGCGGTTGCTCTCCGGTTTTTTTCCCTTCTCGAATTTCCAGGAACGTTGATTGATCTAACGCTTTTGCGGTTTCAAGGCCCTCGGCCCAATTGCAGAGGTTTCTAAATTCATG
>CAZRLV010000594.1:0-1697 GCA_964600955.1 uncultured bacterium | reverse complement strand
ACTTTCACAAAGAGTACAGCCTGGGTCCTGAATCAGGGTCAGCTTCACTGGGACCGGCTTTTCAAACTCACAACTTGCTTTGGGGTGATCCGGATTCTTGCAAAACCCATTCATTCCTTTTTTCTGGCAATGAGCGTCCTGTGAGCAAATCGGAGCACTCTTGCATAGCTCTGAAGGGTTATCCATGGCCTGACAAAGACTAAACTGTACCGGCACCGCGTCAAGCGGAAGGGAGTATCCTCCATCATTGATTCTCAAAGTTGGAGAAGCTGAGATCCCAAGATCATTGGCGTGGGCAATATTCTCGCGAAACCAAAGATCGCCCTTGCCATTGTCCATGGCCTTTTGGATCGCTCTGGGATCGAGACCGAATTTGACGGCTGCTACGCGCCAGTCTCCATGAATATTCCTGTTGCGATCCAGGATATAAGAAAAATAACTCTCAGGATAGAGCCGCTCCACTACCACCTGACGAATATCCTCCTCCACTTCAGATTTTCCATGCAGGGACTGAAATTTAGCATTGGGGTCCAGATCAAAATCAGCTTCACAGCCTGGATTGGATGAACTCTGATTGGCCAGCAGCTTTTCTTTGATCTTTTTTGAACCTGTCTCGGCTGCCCCGGAGGTTTGAGCAACTTTTGCCTCGGATTCCTTTTTCACTTTACCCTGCACATCCGTGGCAATAAAGCGGATATTTAACCTGACTTTGTCCGCATGTTTTTTGATCAGGGGCAGAAGCTTGTTTTCAGCCTTGATCCCAAAGGGACACTGACTCATAACATAGAGATCCATTTCCACCGTGGAACGCTTCTCAGGAGGTGCGCTCTGGCTAACCTGAGGTAGAATAGAATGATCCACCATGGGTTTATAAGCGCTAAATTGAAAGGTCGGGGAGTTTTCGGGGTCATGGCAAACCAGACAGCGCCCTTTTTCGACCTTTTTGGAGATGGAATAGGCACTGGGATTTCTAAGGTGATCAAAACCCGGGCCATGACAAGACTCGCAACCTACCTGCTGGAACCATTTTTGTCTTGTGGCAATCTCATAACCCGTAGGATAACCAAAACCTACGGCATGACATTTCACACATGCAGGTACAAAGTCCCGCTTTTTTTGTAAAAGTGCGTCAAAAGCATGGGCATGCGAGGTTGACATAAACTGCTCATATTCTTTCTGATGACAGCCCTTGCAGTTTTCAGAACCTACAAATTTGTTCTTTCCCAAAACCACCTGGCGCTCAAGCTCACTATCTTCAAAAAGGGGCTCAAATCCTTTTTGATAAGCCGGATCCGCAGCGACTGCCTCATAAAACCCATCTACAATAGCCTTTAAATCTAGATTTTCGCTATAGCTATCCAAAACAGCCAGGGAGGTATATTTTTTCTCCGAAAGGGAGTATTTCTTGATCATTTTCCCTTTTTCACCGGGGTAAATAATGGGAAGCTCTCCAATCTTCTGGACTTCTCCCTCAGAACGATTTGCGATTACTAAAACTATAGAATCACCTAGAAAATCAATGACCTGACGGAGGTCTTTTTGGTTCAGGCTTGAGAGAAGAATAATCCCGGATTGACCCGCGTAAGCTTTAACGGCTTCAAGAGGAGGAAGGACGCGTAGATCCGAGTGCAGACCTTCGAAATCAGAAATCAGGGAAAGCACTTGATTTGAGTCCAGCTTTGAAGAACGGGCAAACG
>CAZRLV010000593.1:0-1700 GCA_964600955.1 uncultured bacterium | reverse complement strand
TCTTCAATAATAGTCAAGACACTTTCTCTGAATTTTTCACTCTCAAGTTTAGTGATCCATTGCTTGCGCTGGAACTTTTCTTTTGATCCGTCGTTATGAATCAACGTGAACCACGCACCAGACTGTTCGAGCCTTTCAGAGATTTGGATTGCATCGAACCAACTTTCCTCATCTTGGACACCAACGGCATCATCTCCCCACAGGATCTTGAAGTTGCAGGTTCGGCCGTGGGTCCCGAAACGAGACTTTTCTAGCTTTACCTTTACTTCAGATCCAATGCGGAAGCCATTGTCGTCTACAATGAAACTAGCTTTGGCTTTTCTTGCTGTGAGCCAAACACGAAGTGAATAAGCGTAAATCATAGCCTTTCCACCTGGGGTAGTGTATGGTTCTGTCAGGGCCTGCGCTGGCGTTCTCGCTCCTAAGTTAGTCTTCAGTTGATTGAGGACCAGAAAGGTAGCGTTTGCATCAGCGATAGGGATAGTTAGCTTTGACATTCCCTTGGCCAGGATTCTAGGCTTCACTGCCATGGAAGACTGAGGATTGAAGTCGCCATCAATATCAGAAATCGAAGGAGTAAGAGCCAGAGAGTCCCAAATAAAAAGCCACTTGTTGCCAGTACCAAGCAGTTCTTCGATGGTCTCCAGGACAAACTCAACAGATGCTGCTTGGACATACATAAGTCTATCTAAGTCGCAACCTGCTCGCTCCATAAAAGAAGGGTCGATAGCAGACTCTGAATCAAAGTACACCACATCAATACCCATCTTTTGAGCGTTCCCAGCAATCTGGGCGGCCAAGAATGACTTACCAGTGCCAGGAAGGCCAGCAATCTCTGAGATTTTACCCACAGGAATACCAGCATGTCTGCCCTTGCAAATAATGGCATCAAGCCATTTCGAACCAGTAGGGATCCACTCGTTCACTTCTGTTGGATTGTTATCCTGAAGTGAGTGAGCGACTTCTCTACCGGCTTTTTTATTGATAATGCCTCGAATAGAAGCAATATCTAAAGCACCCTTTTTGAGTTTTGTCACTTTAGGCATTTGCTATTTCAATCGCCTCCATTGCAGTCTTCACAGAAAAAAGCTGATACTTAGTATAAAGGTCAAATACCTTTTGATTGATTTTATTCCAGGTCGCTTGATTCTCCACAATAATGAAGGTTCTGTAGCTTGCGGCTGCAAATTCTTTTTGGAAAATTTTCTCAAACTCCTCCAATACGTCTGCTTTTGCAAAGTCCCAAAATTTCTTGACCTCCGAAAGAGTAATACTAAGGGAAAACAAGGGCCCTCCGTTTTCACAATAGTTATTATCAACCTTCACTACGCAGTTAAGTATGGCACGTAAAGCAACAGGGAGAAAATCTTCCAAAATTGCGCTTTTGACCTGTAGCATCTCGGTGACACTGCCATCTACCTCAGTCAGTGGTGGCATCGTGAATCTGTGATAAATATACCTCTCAGAATCCTTCATATTCACAGGCTTGTTGAATTTTGCCTTCGAATGCTTTCTCAATACCCGCTTAGAATCAAAACCAGGAATAGTAGTCCAAGAGGATTGAACATAATCACAAATCTCCAAAGTTGTGTCAGCAATGCTGACAAGTTGGTTTGCAACTTCTCGGTGCGTTCCTTTGGCGGGCCAAAAATCAGTTACAATTCTTGAAAAACAAAACCATATTGGTGGACTTTGTTCGT
>CAZRLV010000592.1:0-1725 GCA_964600955.1 uncultured bacterium | reverse complement strand
TTTATTCTTCAGGCCCTGCTTAGAACCGTTTTTATTACTCCCGAGACTTATTCCTCCCTCTATACCATGACCGGTGCGGCTTTCATTCTTTTTAGCCTTTTTATGATCCCAGACCCTGGCACCTCTCCACTGAGAAAAGACGCCCAGATTCTCTTTGGGGCCGCCGTAGCCCTGGTCTATGCCCTCCTACAATTTGCGGATGTTGTCTATGGGCCTTTTTATGCTCTATTTATCGTAAATGCCTTGCGTGGTATCATTCTCAGTGTCTCAAAGGAGGCAATATGATCTCATCATCAAAACTACTTATCCTGATTCACATTCTCATTTCCCCCTGTTTCGCTAAACCATCGCCCCCGGCCCTTGAGGCAGATTTTCTAAAATGGGCCGAGTTTGGAGCCCGTCTGATTTCGCATATGGATACACGCTCTGATATGTATCGAGAGCTTGGCTTGAAGCTATGTCAAATGGATAAAAAAGAGGAGGCCCTAAAGGCCCTGGAGTCTGCGATTCAAGCCCTCAAAGATAAAAAAGACAGCATTGGCACCACCTGGCCCCTTCTATATAAAATCGTAACGGTTTACACCAAAATCGGTGAATTTGAAAAAGCAATGAAGTTGACGACAAAGATTTTGGAGCCTGGAAACCAGGCAAAATCTGAAATTGCAATTATCAAAGCCCTGCATAAGAAAAGCCGCCTTCAAGACCGGGACATCATGGCTAGAGTGCGAAGCGCCAAGTCTAAAATAGCGCGCATGCAGATCCTGCAAGAAGGCATGGAGAACACTTACAGGAGAATGGCTCAGGACTTTATTCCCAAAATCAGGGATCGCAGGGCACGCGCCTTGGCCCTGGAAAAATGTATCCAGGATCTCTTGAAATCAGGTGAAAACAATGAAGTTCAAGCGGTTTTTGCCAAACTGAAAGCCCTGGAGGAGAAGACTCAATATCCTCCCGATAAAGTCTTTCTTCTGCTTGCAATCTCACGGACCTCAGGGCGAATCAACGGACGCAGGGAAAGGGCAATTCGAAACCGCGCACTAAAAATCATCGCCGGCCTTAAGGACCCGGTTCAGCGTGTGCGGCTATATCTTCAGGCTCTGGAGGATTCTTATATTAGTCGCGAAGACTCACTCAAGGAGCTAAAAAGACTGGAGCAAGTCTGCACCAAGATTCCCTATGAGGACATTCGCTCCGTCGTTCTTGGAGAACTCTCCAGAAAATACACGGTCCTTGATGATGAGGTCGGAGCCTTTGGGGTCGTGGCTCAGATCTGGCAGATTCGCGAGACCGTTAAGCAAACCATTCTCCATGACTTGATCGCACTTCGGACAGTAGAAATATTGATCGAGCTTAATCGTGTGGAAGATGCGACGCGCTGGGCAACAATGATCCGCAATCCCAATCGTCAAGACAAGGCTCGACAGAAAATAGCCCCAGAGCATGCCCAGGCTGACAATTTAAGAAAGGCGCTCGAGGTCGCCGCCACCATTAAAAAAACAGCCTATGGCTTAGCCGCTCTAACCCATAGCGCCATCCATATGGCCGACCATTCACCTTCAAAGGTAGAAGCCAGAAAGCTGAAAGAAGCCATTCTAAAACGAACGGGGGGGAACTGATTTTAGAAGAAGGAACTAGAGGGAGTCAAATTTCGTCATCCTCTGGCTTGACCAGGGGATCCATCTTCCTCTTCTCCTTCCCCACTCCGATGATTCCTCTCGTTCCTTC
>CAZRLV010000591.1:0-1729 GCA_964600955.1 uncultured bacterium | reverse complement strand
ATATCTCGCAACTGCATTCTGAATGTGGTTATATTTTTTTGTAAAATGCTCTAGAGCAATTCTCAAGATCTTATAGCCACTCTCTGAAGACAGGCGCAGGGGATCAAGAATCCATGCATCGTCATCTTGCACCCACCGGGTCATTCTGAACTTGATTCCAATGTCATTAAGTTAAGCCATAGATGGGCATGAGCGCCCATAGGTATCGTCATTCTCCGACTTGATCGGGGGATCCATCTTCCTCTTCTCTTCGATGATTCGTGCTTGACAAAGCTTTTCGACCATTTGAATGGATCCCCCGGTCAAGCCGTAGGATGACGCAGTGGGGTTTCCCATCCCAGCGCAACCGGCACTGTTTCAGGGTTTCTCATAACCAAACCCACTAACTTAATGACATTGGAACTTGATTCAGGATCCAGGAGTCCTGCCACAATGACGATACCCCATGGCTATTCTCCTGCTAAGTAGCCCGGCGCATCATCTGTTTTAGAATTTGCAGATTTTCCGCCGGGTGTTTCTACGGACTTACTTGGGGATTTCCCCATCCCACCGATTAGGTCTTTGATCTTTTGCCTGCGCTTTTTGGATCGATCATTTTTGACCGCGACACCTATGCGAATACATTTTCCCGTTGAGTTGACATCGCATTTGGAGCCATCAATATAGGTAGCCCCGTCAAAAACGGTTCGATGCAATACAGCTCCACTGAGGTCTGCCCCATAGAGGTTGGCATCTGTAAAATCAGCCCCGGTGAGATCCGCACGGGTAAAAATGGCGCGTTTCAGGTTTGCCCCTTTGAAGGAAACTAAAAAAGCCTTAACCCTTTTGAAGTTGGCGGCCTCCAGGTTAGCAACATCGAAATGCGTTCCTCCATCGAGCTTGGCCCCCTGAAAATTCGCGCCGATCAAATTCGCCTCTCTAAAGGATGTTTGAGATATGCTCAACCGAGCATCGTTAAACTGCGCCTTGGGGAATACCACCTGACTAAAATCACTGGCTACAATCGATTTGGCACTGCGAATGATTGACCCGGTCATATCAGCACCTTTGAAGCTCACATTGTCAATGGTCGTACGATCAAAAGAGCTTTTTCTTAGTATAGCCCCCTCAAAATTTGAATGGCTCAAATAAGCTCGGTCAAAATAAGCGCCTGAAAGGTCGGAGTCGGCAAAACTTGTCGCCAGGAGCGGTCTCCCATGCAGTTTAGCATTGCGAAACTTTACCGTATTAAAGCGTGTCCCCTTAAGATTGGTGCCTGAAACATCGACCCCATCCAACAAACTGCACTTCAGCTCCGCATTACTGAGATCTGCACGATTGAACGCAGAATTGGTGAAATCACCTGAGATCGTACGATTGCTTAAATTTCTACCCTTGAAATCAAATCCACGCCAATCAGACAAAGAGCCATAATCACAGGTCTCGGCTCCAAGAATACTAGCTCCCATAATTCCCACAATAGAAGCCATGAAAACATGGCTCAATCTACAAAATTGCATCATTCCTCCAGCACAGCACCAGCCCCGGCGCCTCAAAATCAAGTGAGCCAATTCTATAACATTTATTTCTAGCCTGTCCCCCTTTCTGCCCCTTTCTTCTTTCTTTTCCAGCGGAGCGGAGCAGGAAGGGGGGAACTTTTGTTGATCACGTATTCAAGTATGACTTATGTTGAACTGTGTCCCTTCGGCAAGCGCGGGTACTTTTTGTCCGATTAGCCTAAACCCTATGG
>CAZRLV010000590.1:0-1730 GCA_964600955.1 uncultured bacterium | reverse complement strand
GATGCCTACCAATACGGTCTGCTGGCGCAGGGACGCATTGATCTCGTGGTGGAAAACCAGATGGCATGGCATGACTTTGCAGCCCTGGTGCCTATTGTCGAATCAGCCGGAGCTATGATCACAGACTTTGAAGGTAAACCTCTCGGAAAAGAGTCTGGAGGTCAGGTCTTAGCCACGCGTAATCCAAAAATTCACGCCGAGGTCATTGAGGTTTATAATTTCTTTCTCGAAAATGAAAAGTCTAGGCTCTAACTTCGAATCAGTCTTCTGGAGTCAATTTATTTTCACCCCTGAGAGAGATCTTTGGTAGGCTTGTATCTAGACGCCCTCTTCTTCAGGTTTTTATGTGCCCGATGGAGGATAAAGAGATGGTTAATTACGAAAAATTTCAAAAATCCTTGAAGCATCTTGAACGGCAGTTTGAAAACTACAAAACTCTTGATGCAAGTCAGCCGGAACTTATTGAGGAGGCCGTAGCCGAATCGGTGATTCAACGATTTGAGACCTGTTATGATTGTTTATGGAAAGTATTGAAACGCTATCTGCTTGAAGAACTGGGCATTCCAGAAGTCCCGGGAAGCCCTAAACCTCTCTTTCGTTTAGCCAACGAGAATGCCCTCCTGGACTCTAGAATTGAAGAGTGGCTGGGGTATGCTGAGGCGCGAATCGGAACCTCGCATGATTATAGCGGTGTTAAGGCGGAGAGTGCCCTGGATTTGATGGAAAACTTCATCCAGGATGCCAGAGCTCTGTATAAAACCATGAGCAAAAGAGAGTGGGAATGAACCCTGCCATCCAGGTCACAGCTCAAGAACAGAAAGTCATTTTGGCTCTTCTTAAGGCCCATCTTTCTAATACCACCGTCTGGATTTATGGATCCCGTGTCACGGGGACCGCACTCCCACAGTCAGACCTAGATATGGCTATTTTTTCTTCACCGGATCAAAGACTTCAAGTCTCGGATCTAAAAGAAGCCTTCGATGAGAGCAATTTGCCCTTTAGGGTGGATCTATTTGTCTGGGACGAAATTCCAAAACAGTTCAAAGCAAATATCGAGGTGGAGCATTTTGAATTGGTGGGGAAGGAGGGGTAATGCAAGGACTTTGGAAACCCTCTCTTTTTGCGAGTGCTGTTTTTGCCTTATTTTTCATGGGCTGTGGAAGCGGCTCAGACAAAAAAGACAGCCTAAAAACCATTTCAGGCTTTGCTGTGGATGGGGCTTTGGCAGGTGCGGACCTTGGGGTGGACTCCAATGAAAATAACAGTCTTGATCCTGCGGAGATTCTGACCGCGACAGAAAATGATGGGAGCTATCAATTTGAGATCGATAAAGATACCACCGGCACAATTTTGGTCAACGGGGGGAGGGACCTAGCCTTTGATCTACCCTTTAGAGGAACTTTAAAATCTGAGCTTCCAAGTTCCACCTCAACGAATATAATGCTGACTCCCTTAACCACCCTCTTGAGTGAAGGTATGCAGGAGTCGAGGATCAAAAGCCTTTTTGGGGTTAGCTCCGGCGTTGACCTTTTACATGAC
The DNA here is from genome assembly GCA_964600955.1 of uncultured bacterium. Taxonomy (GTDB): domain Bacteria; phylum Muiribacteriota; class UBA6191; order UBA6191; family UBA6191; genus CAZRLV01. The sequence continues at coordinate 191 of CAZRLV010000590.1, read as the reverse complement.
AATCCGCTTTCGAGCTTTGATTTAAGACGGGCAGGGGCAAAGGTTCAGTCTCTGGCGGCCTTGATGCATACCTCTAGCTCAGAAGGTTTTGAAAAGGTATACGAGGAAATAGCCTCCGTCTCTCAATCCAATCTGGACACGGATGCTTTTGAAGAAATCTTTGGGGCCTTGAATTTCACGGGTTTTTCCAC
>CAZRLV010000589.1:0-1751 GCA_964600955.1 uncultured bacterium | reverse complement strand
CTGTGGCAAAATCCTCGCGGTCTGGATCAAAATAGATCAGACCTGTAAGAAACTTCCCTTTTCGAATGGAGAGCTGAAGTTCGATCAGAGCTTGCATACGATTTTTAGGATCATAATCTTTGTCAAGTTTATGTAAAGTCACCATGGATCCATCATGCAGTTCCACTTCGCGGTCTTCACCTTCTTCATAATCCACGCGGATATCATCGCGGGGAGGGATAAAATCCACATCATGAATCGGGTCTAGATTTAATTTGATATTTTTGAGGCTTTTCGTGGACCCCTCGTGATTATTAAAGGTGACGCAAGGACTAAGAACATCCAGGATGGCCGTACCTTTATGGGCTAAAGCCCCCTGGATGAGGGGTGCCAGTTGCTTGCGGTCGCCAGAGAAGCTACGACCCACATAGGTAGCCCCCAGCGTGATAGCCAGTTCACAAAGATCGATTCCCTTATGATTATTCAGTCGGCCGCCCTTCATGATTGTCCCTTGATCAGCTGTGGCTGAAAACTGCCCCTTGGTCAGGCCGTAGACTCCATTATTTTCAATGATATAGGTAATATTGATATTACGGCGCATCATATGGCAGAAATTTCCCAGTCCGATGGCCGAGGTGTCTCCATCTCCCGAAACTCCCAGGGCCGTCATATCATGATTGGCGACATGAGCTCCTGTGGCCACAGCAGCCATACGTCCGTGGACCGAATTAAACCCGAAAGACTCTTTGAGGAAATAAGCCGGTGTTTTGGAGGAGCATCCTATTCCACTGAGTTTGATCACCTTGGTCGGGTCCACGTTACTCGAAAAAAAGGCTCGGCGCAGGGAGGCTGAGATCGCGTCATGCCCGCAGCCCTGACACATGGTGGAAGGAACCCCTTGATAGTCTTTTTCACAAAGATTGAGTTGATTAAGCTTGGGGTCTGCCATTAGTTTACCTCTCTATACTTTCTGATTTCTCGTACGATGTCCCCGGCTGTAATCGGTAGCCCATCATAGATTCTGATTGAACAGATTTTCAGTCCAAGTTCAGGCCAAGTATCGAGTACAATGGTTTGCATCTGACCATCTCTGTTTTGTTCAACCAGATAAACTAAATCATGATTTTGAAGAAAGCTTTGAACCTCATCTCTCAGGGGCAGGGCTCTTAGTAGTAAGTGATTGGTTGGGTAGTTTTCAGCTGTTAACCGATCACGTGCTTCCTGGGTGGCATCAAAACTTGAGCCGTAGCTGATAATTCCCACCTTGATCTGGGGGTTTTCCTCCACCAATGGGGCGGGAATCATGGTCTTTGCCAGTTCCTGTTTTTTCAAAAGACGATCCAGGGTTTCGCGGTAGACCTCGGCATCTTCACTGCGAACTCCATTAGCATCCTGCAAGGCACCACTAGTAAAATATGAAGCCCCCTCAACGGAATTGCCTGGAATGGTGCGTGGACCTATTCCGTCGCCATCCTTATCAAAAAAGCGCCTGAACTCACCCGCTGATTTCTCAAGATCAGATGCAGAGAAGATCTTTCCTCGGTCAAAAGGTTCTTGGACCAGTTCAAGAGGGTCAGAAGTCCAGAGATTCATGCCAAGATCCAGATCCGTAGCCACAAAAACCGGCCCTTGAAGTCTTTCGGCCAGATCAAAACTGCGTCTTGCCAGATCAAAAGAGGAGCGCATGTCATGCGGAAGCAAAACGACGTGACGGGTATCTCCATGCGAGCAGTAAACCATGGAGAGCAGATCAGACTGGTGGGTACGTGTCG
>CAZRLV010000588.1:0-1775 GCA_964600955.1 uncultured bacterium | reverse complement strand
AAACCAATTAAAAAATTACATTAAACACGAAGATTTAGATGCAATCGCCCTGGCTTCCTATCCCCCCATCATTGTTTCCTGGCCCTCTTTTGATTAGAATGCCAGCGGTCTTGTGGCCGAAAAACGATTATGGCAAAAATGATTATGGCAAAAATGATTCCTATTGAAGAGGTGGAGCCCGGCTGGATTCTCTGTCAGGATGTTCAGGATATCAAGCGAGAAAACGTGGTTTACAGTGCAGGAGTGCGCCTTACCACAGATATGATTAATAATATCCTCTCTTTGGACTATCTTGAAATCAAAGTTGATCAGGCTCAGGAGGCTACCCCCGCCTCCAAAGGCGATTCCATGCCGACCCGCTCCTATAAGCCGGGGGAGTTCATTTTTTACCAGGGAGACCCCGCTCACGAAATTTTTATTTTGAAGAAAGGAATTGTTGAGGTCATGGTGACGGAAGCGCCACCGCCTTCAGATGACACCGAAAAAGCGCGTCGTTATGTGGGAGAGCATGGGAAGGTTATTTCTCAGATTCGTGGGAAAAACGTAAAATTTGGTGAAATGGCCTCTATTCTTCAAGGTGTTCGTAGCGCCTCTATCAAGGCAAATACCGAGGTGGAAGTCTCCTGTATTTCCACGAATGAGGCCGCCTTTAAGCAGACCTTGATGCATAGTCCCAAGCTTGGGATCTCTATTGCTTCCACTGTGGCTCAGCGTTTGAAGCATATGCAGCGGGGAGTTGTGAAAATTCATAGCTTGCATGCTTTGTTGATAAAGAAAATCCAGGTTTATCAGGGGGCATATTCTCGAATCAAAGATTCCCTAACCACTAAGAATGAAACGCGAACCACCGTTTGGTTATCCAAGATTATCAATGAACTAAAAAATATTCCGGGACTTACGGACATACGAAAATTCAAGCTTCCGGAATTAATTCGCAAGGAGGCTGTTTTAGAGCTAAAAGAGCAGATTCTGCCTCCAGAGCTTGAGATCCCCGTAAATATAAATTCATATCTGACGGTGGCGGGCCATCCTCAGGAGTATTTTTTTATCTTGCGCAAAGGCAAGGTCGTCGTGCCTTTGGAGGAGTCCTGGCAGGAAATTTATGCAACTTGTGGGCAGATGATGGATCATGTTGAACCTCTGAGCAACCCCTTTCGATACAAGGGAACCCACAAAAGAGACCTCAAAACCATCTCCCCGGTGCGGGTTTATAAAATCCCTATCGTCGGTCTTGAAAGGTTTGCTCAACAACATCCCAAGCTGGTGGTTTTTTTCTGCAAATCCATGGCAAATCAGTTGATTGATCAAGACGAATTTCTTTTGAAACTGATGAAGAATTTTGAAGCGGATCTGGCGGTGCTTGCCAGCGGCGACACCAATTTCAGAAGAGGCTTTAAAAAGCTAAGCCGTGTTCTTGAAAAATTTTCAAAAGACCCTCTGCTGACCAAGGTGGAACTATCCCTGGCTGAATCCATGCGTGAAATGGTGGATAAAGACTACGCCTCTTTCAAAGACAAGCTAAACGAAATTCATTTTCAAAAGCCCACCTGATAAAAATTCCATCCCATCTTATTGGCTTAGTTCATGGGATACCAACACTAGAAATGATCCTCGCCTCTCGAGTCAAAATAACGACAAAAAATGTCGAATTAGACTATATAATGTCTTATTGTGAGGGGGGTCATGGGAATGAATAAACTAGTTCTTTTCGGATTAATATTTTTCTTTGGGATGGAGACATTTTGGGGAGCTAGAAAGGCTTGGATTGATCAGAT
>CAZRLV010000587.1:0-1789 GCA_964600955.1 uncultured bacterium | reverse complement strand
GCTGACTTAATTTTGAAAGAGTAAGATCATATTCTTTTTTCGCATCAGGAAGCCCCGCGCTCAGCAGAATTTTTTTGAGCTTATCCTCTTTGAAAAAAAGACGCATTTCATAAGTTGTTGAACCAATTTCCGTCTCCAGATCAAGAGTTTTAAACCCCTCTATTTCCTGAGCTTTTCCCGCAAGTTTTGCAGATCCTGAAGTCAGTGTCCTGAGACCCATTTCCCAGCGAAAATCACGAAAATCACCACGTGCCATGCGACGAGCCTGCCTAAGCTCAGCAGGTTTCATCTTTTCCTCCAAGCGTGTCAACCAGGACTGGGCTCTGTGGGATCCCCTCTGAGAGGAGAGCTTGTAGAATGCATAGGATCTCACCCAATTTTTTTTTAAGACGTCTCCCTTGAAATAAAGACTACCAAGACTTGTAAGAGCTTCGCTATGGCCCTGTCTGCCCGCCTTTAAAAGCCAGAACTTGGCAGATTCCGGATTTTTTTCCACTCCCTTTCCCCAGAGATATAAAGATCCTAGATTAAACTGTGCGGGGGCAAATCCCAGATTGGCCGACTTCTCAAACCACTGAGCTGCAAGACGAATATCATAGTCAACACCAAGCCCTGATTTATAAAGAACTGCGAGATTGTACTGAGCACGGGCATGTCCCTTTTGACTTGCCAAGGTAAGCCATTTGAAGGCCTCTTCATACTGGCCTTCCTCGAAGTGCCAGATTCCCAGGTTGGCCTGAGGCCCAGGATTTCCACCCCGCGCATCCTTAAGCGCGGCTTCAAATCCTCCGGGAATCTCCCTTGCTGATAGGTTCTGAAATGCGAGGACGGTGACAATTAAAACCCAGGTACCGAGGCGGACGACCCCTGGTTTTCCCTCTTCTAGCTCCTGGATTCTGACTCCTGTCTCCTACCCCCTTGGCTTTAATAATCTGTGACGGGGGCAGGAATTGAATCGATACTTCCGTAGATCAATTCCTGTGCCATAGCTTGCTGAGTTGGAGTCATACGTAATTCCAACTCTGATCTCCACTCACCAGCCTGATTATAACCGTTGATAAAGGCCAGGGAAAGCCAAGCATAGGCCATGACCACATCCTTTTCAACACCGGTACCCTCCTCGTACATGATTCCCAGATTATTTTGAGCTCGAGCATAACCATGGCGCGCAGAAAGATTCCACCATCTAAGAGCTTCCGAGTAATCTTTTTCCACTCCTCTTCCCTGGTAGTACATGACTCCCAAATTATTTTGAGCTTTGGAATAGTCTTGTTCGGCCGCCCTGAGCCACCACTGCACGGCAGCTTCGGGTAGCTCGGGAACTCCCCGACCCTGATCATACATAACGGCGAGATTGTTCTGTGCCTTGTGATAACCTTGCTCCGCCGCACGCAAATACCATTTGGCCGCTATGGCGTTGTCCTTCTTGACCCCTTGACCCTGTTCATATAAATAGCCGAGATTGTTTTGGGCAACGGCATAATTTTTTTCAGCTGATAATTTCCACCATTTAGTGGCCTCGCGATGGTCTCTGGGAACTCCGTGTCCTTTGTAATAAAGAGCCGCCAGATCATTTTGTGCCTGGGAATGCCCCTGGACAGACGCTCTCAAATACCATTGAAATGCCTTATGGTAGTTTTTCTCCACCTGCTTACCTTGAATATACAATCCACCCATGATGGCTTGAGATTCGCCATGTCCTTCGCGGGCTTTCCTTAGAATCCTGGTGATATCAACCCATTTACGCCTCTGATTTCTAAGTCTGGGAGAAGCTTGTTTAGCCCGGGGG
>CAZRLV010000586.1:0-1869 GCA_964600955.1 uncultured bacterium | reverse complement strand
TGAATTCCCGTCATCCTCCGGCTTGACCGGGGGATCCATTCAAATGGTCGTAAAAAATCTTCATTCTGCATTCTTGAATTAAAGATGGATCCCACAGTCAAGCCAGAGGATGACGGGAATCAAGTGGTCGAGGGATTCAAGTGGCCTGTATTTTTTTCTCCAAAACCTCCAAGGCCATGATCACTGTATCAAAGCCTGGTTCATCTGCCATAAACATTTCATGCATGGCTTTATAATCTTTGCGCAAGGTTGGAAGATTCTCGTTGCTCGGCACAAGCTTTAACCCCGTTAGAGTAGCCGTATCATAAGATGCTTTGGTGTCACGAAAAAGTATAGATTTTTCATGTGCCACCTGTGCAAGTAGATCCGATTGATCCAAGGCCGTTTCAGCTACGCCTTTTTCCGACATTGAAAATAAATCGTAATAGTGTCTGGACATGCGATCCCGTAGTTTGCAGCCGTGGTATAGAGCATGCAAGATCGTCGCTTTTTCCCAGAATGTTCGTACTGCCGCCAGGGTGGTGACTTCTGTCATATTTCTTTGGAATATTTTGGAAAATCTAATGCCGCATAGGAGCTAATACTCCTCTTCTCCACCGGAGAGATAGCACCACGTGCACCAAACTCCAGCCTAATTGACGGCCTAATATAACCTGAGCCTAAGTCAACAATCTGAGGATACTCAAATACTAATGTCTGCAACTCTCTATCCTGCTGGTCCAGCTTCAGGTTCCAGGAGTTTATATTCTGAATGCTCGTATGGATAGCCTGCGTTAGAGTAGGCAATATTACGTCTACTAGAAATTGTTGAGTAGCTACTTTAAGAGAAGCAATCCTCCGTTTTCGTTCATTGCCGGAAATATCGGTTTCTATTGGATTGGGTACATCACAAAGGAGCTGAGCACGCCGATCAATGGTTAAATCAATATCCTCAGAAAATCTCTCGATCAAGCCGTATGCTTTGGAAAGAGAGGTCCCGCCCTTAAAAGTAAAATAGCCTGAGAGCTCTTTTAATGAAAACAGTTGCTCAATTACCCAACAAACCCAGAAGTCTTTTTCAATGATTAGCTCGCGTATACCGCGACGATTGGCGCATTCCCGAAAAATTTCAAGTCGCTCACTGTCAGGCAGCCTGGCAAATTCCTGCATCTTGGATTCTCTGAATCTTACGAATCACATCCGCCATCCAGCCTGGAAGTTGGGGAAATACGCGTGTAATTAACTTGAGCTCCTTAGAAGCCAGTCTTATGGCACAAGATTGGACTAGCTCATCGTCTATACACTCCTTCCCAAAATATGACAATGCCTGAATCAGGTAATTTGCATGATCAGGCAATGAGTCAATCAGGGCTACTCTTGCATGCTTGAAGAAGATAGTGCATCCGGCTATTTTTCGAGTAGTCGAAGGGCCATTGGTCACGTAAACAAGCTTTGCCGGAACCTGTGTGGATAATCCCAGTATATTTGCTGCCATAGCACCGGATGGATATACTTTATGACCTGAAGACTCTGCCAGCACTTGAGCAATACTTTCTGCATCCGGCGATAGTGTACCCAAAATGGAATGCACTTTGGGGTAATCATATAAACCACGCGCAATACGCCTAATCTTTCCACGCCTGGCAAGACGTGAAAGCGCCTGATCCACCGCTGCACGTGCGCCCAAATCCAGGAATGATTTTGGGGTAAACACATGCCCACGACCTTTAGCATAAATACGTTTCAAAATAGTTTCTGATACTGCAAACATAACAACCCCAATATGTCATATATTAACCCATTATTTTCTGACAGTAAACCCCCTAACTAATGTCTCCCAGGGCTGTCCTATTAAAATCTCCAGTTTTCGACGGATTTTGATTCAATCAA
>CAZRLV010000585.1:0-1875 GCA_964600955.1 uncultured bacterium | reverse complement strand
TTCAGTTGATTTGAGTTCAAGTTTTGTCGGTAGAACTAAAACCTCACCCCGTGATGCCTTCACTTCACTGCTTTGTTTGGAAGGCGTCAAAAATAGCGGATCTATCAGTGGTGATTCGTTCCCAATAGACTTGAACCAGAGTGCAGGAGTCCAGTTTATAATTTGGGGCGTTTTCTCTTCGATACTGACTTCCAATTCGCAGGCTGATATATCCATTCCAGAAGGTAATCGCAAAGCACTTTGCCCCAAATTATGGCGGGCAAAGCCTCCCAGAGACCAAAGAGTTTCCTCGTCAGGGTAAAAAGAGTCAAATCGTTTGGAATTCGCTAAGATCAAAACGTCCCTAGCGCGGGTGATAGTGACATACAAGAGCCTGGATGACTCTTCGCGAGCCAACTTGCATTGCGTGATGCCGTACTCGGTTCTCTTTGCTCGTTCATAAAGCGATACATTTTTGCCGTGTCTACCAAAGGGCCTAAATAGCAAAGTGGGCTGGCGATTCCGTAGCGGCTCCTTTGGATCAAAAGCCTCGTCCATATTGATGTTCAAATCCCAGCAGCGGTCTTTTATGTCCTGCTCCAGATCAAGAACGATAACGATGGGCCACTCCAATCCTTTGGCCTTGTGCCAGGTCAATACACTCACGCCTTCACCGAATTCCTGAAAAGGAAAGCTGTCTTCCTTTTGCTTATGAAGGTCATCAAGCCAATGCAAAAAGCCGGGGATACTCGATGGCGTCTGAAACGATAACGCACTCTCTTCATAGTCATTGGCAAGCTTTAGAAAATGCTCAAGGTAGAATCTCGCCTGTTTCTGGGCTGATTGAATCGGCTGCCAGGCACTGACCACTTCATAAAGGTTTAAGACTTGATAAATACTTTTGATCAACCTTTGCAGACTGAGCGAAACCATCTCTTGCCTGAGCTCGCTCAGTGAATTCAAAAAATCATGGTATTCTGGCTTGAACTCCCTGTCTTGAACTTCTTTGATTCGATCAGGAATCCAGTCTGGGGCCTCATGATGAAACGCCAGGGTCAAAATTTCCATTTTTGCCAACTGGTCTTTTGGATTCATCAGCCAGCGTAGGGCCGATTGAACCAGGCAAACCTCAGGAGTCTTCATAAATCCGGGGCGAATCGCCTTGTATGGGATATTCTTAGCGGCAAATGCTTGACTGACTGCCCGGACCCTTGCCTTGCTATAACATAAAATACCGATATCACTGAGTTCAATCTCCGGATCTATAGACTCCATGACCAACTCTTCTACCTTATCCGTGAGTGCTTCCAGGCGCTTATCCCATCTCTTGTCCGTCAGGTTCCAGACCTGAAAACTCGGTATTTGTGCCCGGTCCGACCGATGGGCGCTAAGTGTTTGATACTCTGCCCCCTCTTGGCCTTGAAAAACTGGTTCAAACAGTGAATTTGCTAGATGCACCAAGTCTGGCACCGAGCGATAAGAAGTTCTCAAATCAGAAACCGTAGCCCCTTGCTGAAGTTGATAGTTTGTAAATGAATGAACCAATTGCGGATCAGACCCGCGAAAAGAATAGATCGCCTGCTTGGCATCACCCACGTAAACGGTCTGCCTGGCAAAACCCTGAAGTTTGGAAAATATAGCCAGCTGGATGGGATTCGTGTCTTGAAATTCATCCACCATGAAAAGATCCAGCCTCTCTTCAAGACGGGCGCAAACTACCGGATTTTCCAGAAGATCCAGAAAAAGTCTTTCCTGATCCGAGTAATCCACTACCCCCAGCTCACTTTTACGTGCCTGGTATTTTTTCCAACCCAATCGCGACGCCTCATAGACGGCTCCCAAATAAGCAAATAAATCATCCTGAAATTCTGGAAGCCGATCAATATTTAGAAGTTT
>CAZRLV010000584.1:0-1876 GCA_964600955.1 uncultured bacterium | reverse complement strand
CGGTGGGGTTTTGAGCGCTGTATCCATTACTTCTGGCTTAACCGATAACCTATGAGTTCCGTTAGTTCCTTTTCCCCCTTCTCTTCAGGGTCTTTCCTTCCCTCAATCTACTCCCTTAAAGCCTTCCTTAACATAAGCAAAAACACTCTCCCAGGAATAGCCTTCAAGATATCCAAAAGAGGGATTTTTTTTTAGCTTCAAGCGCAGAAAACTCGGGGATGAAAGCCCCAGAAGAAAACGGGTTATCTTGACCAGACTCAAAGATTCTCCCAGGTTTTGGCTCAGCACCTCCATACACTCCCCTAGGTCAAGACGGATTGGAGAATGCGAGTCCAGTCTAGCGAGCCCTGGGGTTGACCCCAGACAGGCGGAACATTCTTGGCAGTCTTCATCCAGCACCTCTCCGTAATAGGCCGAAAGTGATCGTGCCAGGCAACTCTTTGATTGAAAAAAATCAATCATGGTTTGGATCCGCTCGACCTCTCGGGCTTCACGATCAGAAAATAATTCATGATATCTTTGCGTGGCCTCCTGAATTGATCCAAGAGACGCGCAGACACGGTAGACCTCAACCAGGTTTTTGGTTCTAAGTTCGATATTTCCGTGATTCTCCAGCCAGTCCAGAGCTTTTACGACGCGATGTCTGTCCTCACCTGTGCTTTTCAGATACTCCTCCATATTGAGATGCTCCCAAATACGACCGGACTTGGTTCCATCAAAGATGGACTGTAAAAACTCAAGCCGTTTTCCCTCAAATAAAGAGAGAATTTGTTCTTTTGGCCTCAGGTCGCGGAAACTATAATCTTCAAAACACGAAAACCGCGACTCAATCACGCCGTCCATTTCAAGATAGGTAATCAGGGTTTTTAAGGGTAGTATCTTGATGTCTGATTCGTCCGATAAGCTCCGTGGTGAAACTTTCCAAAGGCTGTTTTTTGTCGTGGGAATGGCTCTGAGCACCGTGGCGATCCCCTGAGCTTCTGGGGTATCACCGTAGGCGAAATTTTCAAGCACAAAGCGATCCCTTTCGTTTCCAAGGAGAATACAACGCGTATCAAGTCCATCACGGCCACCGCGGCCAATTTCCTGACTGTAGTTTTCAATGGATTTTGGAAGATCATAGTGAATGATGGCCCTGACGTTCTCCTTGTCGATACCCATCCCAAAGGCAATGGTGGCTACGACCACATCCAGTTTAGAATCCATAAATTGATTTTGGACCTCAAGCCGATTCTCATTTTTCATTCCGGCGTGATAGGCCATGGCGTTGATGCCTCTATCCGTCATGGCTTTGGCCACGTCCTCTGCGGTTTGTTGTAAAGTGACATAGACGATGGCCGACTGATCGCGCAGTTTCTCAAGAACCTCGTAGAGTCTTTGGTCTTTTTCTTCAGCAAGACAGGATGCAACCTCAAGGTGAAGGTTTTTACGAAAAAATCCGTTAATTACGGTGTTTTGCTCTGCAATAGAAAACTTGGAAGCCATATCATCCACGACCAGGGGTGTGGCTGTTGCCGTAAGAAGCAGGACCTGAGGGATTTTATAATGCTCTCTTAGTTGGCTGAGCTTTAGATAGTCCGGGCGGAAATTATGCCCCCATTCAGAAATACAATGGGCCTCGTCAATTACCATCAGCGATATTTTCCAACTCTCCATCTGTAGGCGAAATCTCTCGTTTTTGAAGCGCTCCACTGAAACCATCAAAATCTTAATCTTAGCGCCCCTGATATCCCGGTAAAGATCCGATAATTCCTCGCGGCTCATTGTAGAATCAATCTTGGCGGCGGGGATTCCCTTACTCTTTAGAAAGGCAAGCTGATCGAGCATAAGAGAGAGTAAGGGAGAGACTACCAGTGTTAAATGATCCAGCAGCATT
>CAZRLV010000583.1:0-1879 GCA_964600955.1 uncultured bacterium | reverse complement strand
CAGGAAATTAGCTCTGGAACCAGGGTCTGATGTCCACCGGCAAGTGAACTGATTCCCACAAGATGGACATCGTTATCGACTGCCATCCGAGCCACCTCAGTGGGAGTTTGAAAAAGAGGTCCCAGATCCACGTCAAACCCAAGATCCGCATAGGCAGTTGCTACAATTTTGGCTCCGCGATCATGACCGTCCTGACCCATCTTGGCAATTAGAATTCGCGGAGGACGGCCCGTATTCTTTGTAAAATCACGCACCCTTTGATAAAGATGGTCAAAGTCCGAATCTCCCTCATACCCTTTAGCATAAACCCCCTGGACCAGCGAATGGCTGGCTTGATATCTACCACAGACCCCGGCTATGGCTTCAGACACTTCGCCAACAGTGGCGCGCGCGCGCATGGCTTCAATACTAAGCTCAAAAAGGTTTCCCTTGCCGGATTTGGCACAGTCACCAATCTTCTTTAGCAAGGTTTGAACGAATACCCCATCTCGATCGCGTTTGAGTTTGCCCAGTTTTTCAACCTGAATCTTACGAACCTCTGTATTATCTACCTTGAGATAGGATTGAGGAGTAGACTCCTTTTCCAGCTGGTATTTATTGACTCCCACGACCACATCCTCTCCTCTTTCCACACGGGCCTGCTTTCGCGCTGAGCACTCCTCGATCTTATGCCGGGCAAATCCGCTCTCAATACAGCGCACCATCCCGCCACGCTCTTCAAGTTCATGTAAGAGAGTGCGCACATGCGAGGCCAGTGACTGCGTGAGAGACTCCATGAAATAGGACCCTCCAAAGGGGTCAACAACACGGGTAATTCCGGTCTCTTCCTGAAGGATCAATTGAGTATTGCGAGCCCAGCGGGCAGAATCCACCGAGGGCAAAGCGATCGCTTCATCCATGGCGTTTGTGTGCAAGGATTGGGTGCCCCCAAAAACGGCGGCCATGGCTTCAATCGTGGTGCGCACCAGATTATTATTAGGATCCTGCTCGGTCAATGAATAACCTGAAGTCTGACAGTGGGTTCTTAGCATGGAGGATTTGGGATTTTGAGGATTGAACTGACTCATCAGTTCACACCAGAGCAAGCGTGCGGCGCGCAGTTTTGCAATCTCCATATAAAACTGCATGCCAATACCAAAGAAAAAGGAGAGACGCGGAGCAAAATGGTCGATATCCAGCCCCCTATCCAGAGCAGATCTCACATACTCAAGCCCATCAGCCAGGGTAAAAGCCAGTTCATGCACCGCATCCGCTCCAGCCTCATGCATATGGTAGCCTGAAATGGAAATCGAGTTGTAACGCGGCATGGCACTGGCGGTATACTCAATAATATCCCCAACAATTCTCATGGACATCTCAGGCGGGTAGATATACGTATTTCGAACCAAAAACTCCTTGAGGATGTCATTTTGAATCGTGCCAGTCAGTGCCTCCTCAGCAACACCCTGTTCCTCTGCAGCAACAATGAAAGAGGCCAGGACCGGAAGAACCGCTCCATTCATTGTCATGGATACACTCATCTGATCCAGGGGAATCCCCTCAAAAAGGACTTTCATATCCTCCACAGAGTCAATGGCAACCCCGGCCTTTCCCACATCTCCCATGACCCGCTCATGATCAGAGTCATAGCCCCGATGGGTTGCAAGGTCAAAGGCTACAGATAAGCCCTTTTGCCCCATCTTGAGATTTTCACGGTAGAAACGGTTGGACTCCTCCGCCGTGGAAAACCCGGCATATTGGCGAATTGTCCAGGGGCGCAGGCTATACATACTGGCACGCGGACCTCGAAGATAGGGAGGAAATCCACTCAGACTATCGGTTTCTTGCAGTTCCTCAAGGTCAGCGCGCGTGTAAAAGGGTTTAAGGATCAATCCTTCTG
>CAZRLV010000582.1:0-1906 GCA_964600955.1 uncultured bacterium | reverse complement strand
AGTCATTGATCCGGTCTGTATCAAACAGCCACATAATTATATAAACCGCTCTAGCCTCTCATCAGGACCTGTAGGCAATGCCTGGCAAAGGGCAGTGCGCAGGTTAGCCCGGGGCTGACTCCGTTTAGCACATGGAGACAGGAGCCGCTTTTTACGAGGACAAAATCCTGAACGAGCCTTCCGCTGGAGCGCTCTACGAGTTGGGGCCTGATTCCTGAAGGCAACCACTTAAAGTCACCAGGTAGATCATGCACCAGAGACCTGGCCTCACGCACCAGTACACTCTTGAATCCCTTGAAAAACTCTTTGATGGCCAGAGAGCGAAACCCAAAGCTGTTTTTGAAAAACAGTCGCATCTGTAGGCTGCTAACCTCGATCATCTCCTGAAGGATCAGGCCCTCAAACCCCCGGTAATGCTCCCTGGAGAAAGCTGCCGTAGCACTGGGGCCGATCTTGATTCTTGCATTCACATCCGGTCCCAAATGGACTCCCAAAAAAGCATTCCCGGCATGGGGGACCGGGTAAATATGAGTTTTTAAGCTAGACTCCCCCTCTAGCTGAAGAAAATATCCTCGCACGGGTAAAACCGAGTAATTCAACCCCAGTCCGCAATCCCGGGCCAGTTGGTCAGCATAAGCCCCGGCGGCATTAACCAGATAGCTAAAGCCAAAAGCTTCTCCTTGGGCGCGAAGAGAATGAGAGCCAATGGATTCAACTCTAAACCCAAACCGCAATATTGCGCCCATATCCTGCACTAAACGAGCCAGTGTTCTACAGATCGCTTGCGGATCCACACTAGCGGTCGTGGGTGAGAGAAGTGCTTTTTTAAAGGTCTGGACCATAGGTTCAAGCTCGCTTAGCTCCTCGGAGGTAATCCAATTCAGCTCAATCCCGTTTTGCATCCCCTGAGCATAGAGGTTTTCCAACACACCAAGTTCTGATTTGTTTCTTGCCACCACAATTTTCTGACAAGTGTTCAATCCCAATCCATGCTCTATGCAAAACTCCCGCATGGCACGATTTCCTTCGCGACAAAAACGGGCTTTGAGACTCTCTGAAGAATAATAAAATCCGGCATGCAAAACCCCACTGTTTCGGGAACTCGCATGCAGGGCCGGACCTTCCTCTTTCTCAAGCACCAAGACCCTTGCTCCAGGACGTAAACGCAAAAACTGATAAGCCACCGAAAGCCCCAGCACACCAGCCCCCACCACGATAAGATCCCAGGGTTCTTCAATCTCGGGATCGATGGTCTTCATACTGTAACCCCTGGGGGTCTTCTTGTGAGCATCCTGAAAAGCAGTTTACGCAGAGATGGCAGTTGGTTTTGCAGTCTTGCATGAGTTGTCTGTGAAATTTAGCTTGATGGGTCCAAATGATTTCATCGAGGGTTTGAGTCAGGATATTTCCAAGGGAGGAAAGGGGAAAATAGGGGCAATGGCAAAGGTCTCCATTGGACTTGAGAATCATGCCTTCAGAATTCACGGGACATTTGGAATGCACAAATTCCAGGGGATTTTGGAGATAGGTTTTGAATAAAGTAAATTGAGAAGGGGGATTATCAATCTTGCAACCCCGCAGCTTGAGTTCCCTCAAATCCTCCAGAACTTCAAGAAGCTGCGTATTTGCACCAGGCCAGAGCGCTCTTTCCCTCTCATTTTCATACCAGTTCGGATTCCAGGAGGAGGCAAAGGGCTGCACCACGATATTGAAGTAGATTCCACGCAAAAAGGGGTGCTCCTGTACCTGGTTTGCGAGGGATGCCATCTCATGAAAATTCAAATCACTAATCACCGTATTGATATGCACCTCAAGCTCGGGAAAGAATTCCTGCAAGAGCGCGATTCGATCCCAGACGAGCTTGAAATTTCGGGGACGCAGCTGATTGTGAATGTCCTCGCTCACC
>CAZRLV010000581.1:0-1914 GCA_964600955.1 uncultured bacterium | reverse complement strand
ATCCTGAACTCGATTCAGGATCCATCCTCATCCCCGTCATCCTACGGCTTGACCGGGGGATCTACTCAAAAGGTCGAAAAAATCTTCATTCTAAATTCCTTGACCACCTGAATCCTTGAATTCTTGATTTTCGTCATCCTACGGCTTGACCGGGGGATCCATCTTATTCTTCTCTTATCCCTCAAAGAAAAAAGCGTGCCATGAATTAAATCCTCTAAAAACCTCAATATCCCAGGAAATTATTATAGAAAACTAGAGTGCAATTCTGCAAATCTATATTGACCTTAGGTTTGTCAGGGTTTTTGCAAAAGATTCCAGGACCAGATTGAATCCCGCCCCGTTTGTTCAAGACGCACTTCCCCTTTTGCCGGGAAATATTTGTGAAACTTCTGGCGCTCCGCAGCTCCCCGGGTGCGTCGCGACTCTTCTTTCCAGCGCATACGAAAGCGGAAGGTTTGCATAGATTCATCAGGGTCAAGTGCAATCAGCTCAAAGTTTCCAAAATTCAGATCCGTGGCGTTCATTGCTATTCCAGCGCCCTCACGCTGAGGAAACCACCAGGCACCGGAACCCTTGCGCGACTTCCAGAACTCGGTAAACTTTGCAGTGGCCTTAGTATACTCATCGATTTCACGACTGCTGACCTCGCGCCTTTTAATCTCCTCACCACTGCTGAAATAGGCGGGCCGACCATTCTTTAGGCGCCCTTTGTTTTGCTCAATAAGGTAGGGTGGACTATCACGCTCGTATTCCAAAAGAAACCCAAGATACTTCCCGCAATAGCTAGCCACGGTACCAATTCTCTGCCCTCCCGATACCAGGGGAGATTGAATCAGTTCCCCACATTGCCCGCTTTCTGCCATCCTCTGCCCAGTTTCCGTCATCCTCCGGCTTGACCGGGAGATCCATCCCCCATCTTTCGTTTGTTTGGCTTCCTCAACATAGCCACCTTCAGAGCAACAACCATAAAACAAAACCAGAAAAGCCAAACTCAAATACCATTTTGATCTACAAAGCATTCCAACATCCTTAATCGTCTTAGTTCCCAGACTCCGAGCCCAAATTCGTCATTGTGGACCCCGATCTGGAATCCATCTTCTATTTCCTAACATCCCAAGTGGCAAAACCCCTGGATCCTGAATCAAGTTCAGGATGACGCAGTGGGGGTTCCGGATGACGCGGTGGGGGTCTCTTCATTCCACTGATCCTATTGGTTCCATTGCTTCGATTGTTTCCTCTTCTCTTCCCCCATTCTTGTCATCCTCTGGCTTGACCAGGGGATCCATCTTGCGCTTATCCGGCGCTGGAATCTGAGCATAGAGTACACGCGGCGGAATCTCACGGGCATTCAAGAGAAACCCCTTTGAGGCCATAACTGCGAGTTCTCTGGCCCACCCAGCAACATGACGACTCAAATCAGAGCGCAACATGGATGAAGAAATCTCTTCTTGCCGGGTTAAACTCACGGCACCTATGTCTTCACCATCGAAAACATGAAAAGCCCTTAAACTCAACTCTGAGCTGAGATTTTGATAAGAAAAGCTCTTTCTACCAACCCGACGCTTGAAGGCAGCACCCAGCTTAACCTGCCCCGTAAGAACTAAAAGAAAACGCGGCCCGGAACCCACCACCTCAAAACCGCTCTGACGTAAAATCTCCCCGATTTCACTTTCAGCCATAGAGCGAAGATAGGAGTCATCCAGCTCACCTTTGAATTCAAGCTCTTTACTTGACACCAACGCTTTGAAATCGCGGTTTAGAGCTAAACAAAGGCTGAATCTCAATACGAAAAGAGCCCCCCTTTTCGTCCTCACGTAAAACCCGAAAAGAAGAGGGCTTAACCTCACTCATGGGCAAGCTGCCAGCCACAGGATAAAAGCCCGAATAAAAGGCCACCGCCTTAGAAATAGCATC
>CAZRLV010000580.1:0-1917 GCA_964600955.1 uncultured bacterium | reverse complement strand
ATCAAGTTTCTACAAAGGATTGTTCAAGGATTTTTCCAGATTTTTTGAAAAGGAAGCCCGTATACTCAAAGATCCAGACTTGGACAGAGAATTAAAGATCCTGAGGACTTTAAGCTCACATTCAAGCTAAATGTGGATCCAGTCTAGAGATTTTCCAGAAACTTATAGCCACGGAAGGCATGCCTGCAAGCCAGGTCCTGGATCGTCTTTGGATTTTCTGTTCAGCCTGGATTGACTAGTACTAAGGGGTACTTGAGATTCAGGATGGACATAAAATCCATTACGAGGCAGGGCCGCATCAGTCATTGATCCGGTCTGTATCAAACAGCCACATAATTATATAAACCGCTCTAGCTATTCTCCTGCTAAGTAGCCCGGCGCATCATCTGTTTTAGTATTTGCAGATTTTCCGCCGGGTTTTTCGACGGACTTACTTGGGGATTTCCCCATCCCACCGATCAGGTCTTTGATCTTTTGCCTGCGCTTTTTGGATCGATTATTTTTGATCGCTACGCCTATGCGAATACATTTCCCCGTTGAGTTGACATCGCATTTGGAGCCATCAATATAGGTAGCTCCGTCAAAAACGGCTCGATGCAATACAGATCCGCTAAGGTCTGCGCCATAGAGGTTGGCGTTTGTAAAATCAGCCCCGGTGAGATCCGCACGGGTAAAAATGGCACGTTTGAGGTTGGCCCCTTTGAAGGAAACTAAAAAAGCCTTAACCCTTTTGAAGTTGGCAGCCTCTAGGTTGGCAGCATCGAAATGCGTTCCTCCATCGAGCTTGGCCCCCTGAAAATTCGCGCCAATCAAACTCGCCTCTCTAAAGGATGTTTGAGATATGCTCAACCGAGCATCGTTAAACTGAGCCTTGGGGAAGGCCACCTGACTAAAATCACTGGCTACAATGGACTTGGCACTGCGAATGATTGATCCGGTCATATCAGCACCTTTGAAACTCACATTATCAATGGTCGTACGATCAAAAGAGCTTTTTCTTAATATAGCCCCCTCAAAATTTGAATGGCTCAAATAGGCTCGGTCAAAATAAGCGCCTGAAAGGTCAGAGTCGGCAAAACTTGTAGCCAAAAGCGGTCTCCCATGCAATTTGGCATTGCGAAACTTTACCGTATTAAAGCGTGTGCCCTTAAGATTGGTGCCTGAAACATCGACCCCATCCAACAAACTGCATTTCAGCTCCGCATTACTGAGATCTGCACGATTGAACGCAGAATTGGTGAAATCACCTGAGATCGTACGATTGCTTAAATTTCTACCCTTGAAATCAAATCCGCGCCAATTAGACAAAGAACCATAATCACAGGTCTCGGCTCCAAGAATACTAGCTCCCATAATTCCCACAACAGAAACCATAAAAACATGGCTCAATCTCAATCTACAAAATTGCATCATTCCTCCAGCACAGCACCAGTCTCGGCGCTGCAAAATCAAGTGAGCCAATTCTACAACATTTATTTCTAGCCTGTCCCTCTTTTCACCTCTTCCCACCAGCACTAGAATGCACGAATTTGACAACCTGATCAAACTCTGTCAACCTCATCTATTGCGGTGGGGAGCCTAAAAACCAGGGCGTTTCGTTTTATTTCAATTCTTAGCGAGTCCACAACAGATTGAATCTAAATGCAGTGAGAGTTGGTAATGAGTGAATCCATTCAAGATAACGGCCTTAATTCTCTTTGTGAGGAGGTCTTTGGGGGGCATCTTGAGGGGCGCAAGGCTCTGCTCGTTGGCGCGATAGACTCTCTGTAAATCCTTTTGTCCTTCATGATGTTTTTCAGCATTCGGTACGGATGTACTTTCCTGGTGATCAGAGCCTAAAAGATAGTCTCTGCGGACTGGGTTCCAATATTCCCAGGCTGGAGGATGCTGCCGCTGAGAATGATTTTCGGTTCAACC
>CAZRLV010000579.1:0-1923 GCA_964600955.1 uncultured bacterium | reverse complement strand
GGCCTCGATAACGAGGAAGACGATGTTATGAAGGAAGGGGTGAATTGTCAATGATTAAGAGAGGTTGTGAGGCAGATGGGGTTTAGGCCGTAGGATGACGAAGGTCAAGAATTCTGGGATTATTTAACATATCCCTTCATCCAGAGGATGGCGGCCATGGAGGCTGAAGATAGGTTTAGGCTGTTGACCTGACCCATGCGAGGGATGGAATACACTCCATCCATGCGTCGCATCAGGGATTGTTGGAGCCCGAAGCCTTCCGAGCCCAGCACTAAACAAATATTTTGCTCGGGGGGGGCGCTTGATTGCATCAGGGAGTCCTGGCTGTCCTGGTCCAGGGCAAAAATCTTAAAATTATTGGTTTTGAGACGATGGATTAAATCGGCGGGACTCTCAACCACTTGAAGGCTTAGATGTTCCACTGCACCGGCTGATGATTTAGCTACGGATCCTAACTGAGGATCACAAGATCCTTTCTCTCCTAGTGCAAGTAGATCTAAATTAAAATGCTCACAATTTCTGATCACGGCACCCAAGTTGCCAGGGTCCTGAATCGAGGGCAAAAGAAGAACGCGAAGTCCTGTCTTTTCATTGGATTTTAGATCATTGAGCCCACTGTAGGTTAGGCTTTGTGCTTCTGCCACCAAGCCCTGATGATGCTTTGAGTTACAGATTCTAAATAGGTTTTCTTTGGTGGCGGGTCGATGCCAAATTCCAAGTCGCCTAACGGTTTCTAGAATCTTGCGTCCTTCGCGATCCATGCCTTGTTGAAAATACAGTTTTATAATTCTCTTTGGATCGGCCCGCATTGCCTCTGAAACAGGGTGGCGACCATAGATAGTGCGAAACTCAGGTGGGGGTTTCAGGGTCATGGTCCTATGCCTCCTGACTCTGCATCTGTTGCCAGTCTTCGGGTGTGATCAATATTTTGCGCTTTTTGCCGCTTTCCTGGGAACCGCAAACCCCTTTTGCGAAAAGCGCGTCTACAATCCTTGCCGCGCGGTTATACCCAATCCCTAGATGTCTTTGCAGCATGGAAGTCGATACATACTGTTCCCTGAAAGCCACTTCAACGGCAGCTTCAAGTTTTTCATCGTAAAAATCACCGTCATCCACGACGGCTTCTTCGGTTTCCAGGTAGCCTGAAACAATATCCTGGTAATCGGATGGACCGTAATTTTCGCGGATCTGCTCCACAAGCCTTACGACCTCATCATCGGTCATGAAGGCTCCCTGAACTCTCTCGGGTTTTCTGCGCCCTGCCGGAAGATAGAGCATATCCCCTTTTCCAAGCAAAGATTCTGCGCCTACCTGATCGAGAATGGTTCTAGAGTCCACACCGGAATTAACCATAAAGGCGATTCTTGAGGGCAGGTTGGCCTTGATCACACCCGTGATGACATCAACCGAAGGTCTTTGAGTGGCCAAAACCAGATGGATTCCCACAGCACGTGCCTTGGCGGCGATACGTGAGATGGATGTTTCCACATCCTTACGTGCCGCCATCATTAGATCCGCCAACTCGTCCACGATGACCACTATATAAGGTAGGGGCTTTTCGGGAATAAGTACTCCCTCTGTGCGCGATTTTAACTCCCCGGCCAAAAGCTTTGCGTTGAAGGTATCCACATGACGAACTCCAAATTTGGACAGCAGGGTATAGCGCTGTTCCATCTCGTCTACGGCCCAACGCAAAGCCGCAGCGGCCTCTTCAGGCTGGGTCACCACGTCTGAGATCAGATGGCGAATTCCACGATAGACGGCGAGTTCCACCTGTTTGGGGTCAATCATCACAAACTGCACTTGCTCAGGAGTAGCACGAAATAGAATTGAGGAAATCAGGGTATTGATGCAGACCGATTTGCCCGACCCTGTCGCTCCCGCGACCAGAAGATGGGGCATTTTTGCCAAATTACCGATGAC
>CAZRLV010000578.1:0-1923 GCA_964600955.1 uncultured bacterium | reverse complement strand
AGCTTCGATCAATTCCAGATGGCGTTCGCGATCTAGAACCATGACCGTTACGGAAGACTTGGCCTTGTTGAGAGCTTTAGCAACGGATTCAACATTTTCAGCCACCGAGGCGTTGATATCGACTGACCCTACAGCCCGAGGCCCCACAGCGATCTTTTTCATATAGACATCTGGAGCCTGAAGAAGGTCCCCTTTGGCTCCCACGGCCATGACAACCATAGCTTCTTTGCGACCATAGGCTACAGAGTTGGTTCCCTCCAAAGGATCTACGGCGATATCCACCTTAAACTCACTGTCTGGATGACCCACACGCTCACCAATGAAAAGCATGGGAGCCTTGTCACGCTCCCCTTCACCAATAACGATGGTTCCGTCAATGTCCAGATTATTCAGTCCACTGCGCATACAATCCACAGCGGCGGCATCTGCTTTGCGCCCATCCCGTCGTCCGACCCAATCCGCTGAAGCAATGGCTGTGGCCTCCGTGATGCGGGCTAATTCAAGTGCTAAGATCCTCATGAACTCTCCTTTTTCTATCCCCTGAATGCTAACTCAGTATCATACTCAAGTCACAAGGTTGAAACAATGAATTCATTTCCTGGTTCTTTCTTCTTCTTTTAACATCCTGTATGCTTCCGGCATGAACCGCAAGGAAAGACGACGGCGTCAAAAGGAGCAAAGTGCAAAGCCCCAAGCTCCTCCTCAGTCCCTGGATCAGGCCAAGATATCAACCGCGCTGAGTCTGCACCAAAGCGGCCAGATTGGAGAGGCAAAACGCATCTATGAGGAGCTTCTAAGAGAAAACCCTGAAAATAGTCAGGCTCTACATTTCCTGGGCCTGGCCCATCATCAGGAAGGCGACCAAAACCAGGCGGCTAAACTGCTCGAAAGAGCCGTAGTTTTAAGACCCGATGTCCCTGAATTTCATAATAATCTGGGTTCGGTTTTTCAAGCCCTTGCCAAGCATAGCCAAGCTCTTAACTCTTTCAAAACCGCCGTATCTCTAAAACCGGATTACGTTGTTGCTTTAAACAATCTGGGTTCGGCATTAAGAGACCTCGGAAGGCTTAATGAGGCCGCTAAAGCTCTGGAATCTTGTTTAAAGCTCGATGCGCGCTACGGCGGAGCTTACAATACTCTGGGCACCATTCGCATTGAAGAAGGGCGGCTCGAGGATGCTTTCAATCTATTTGCCAAATCCATGCAAATTGCTCCCACAACCCAGGCAGCCTTTAACCTTGGAAATCTCTTGCAAAACCAGGGGCGAGCATCTGAGGCTGAGGAGGCTTACCTGGCCAGTCTTCGCATGGCCCCCGGACTGGTAGATGCCCATAATAATCTTGGGAATCTCTACCAAAAAACGGGCAGAAAAAAGCAGGCCGAAGATTCTTATCGCAAGGCCCTCGAACTAAGCCCGAATCACCTACAAGTACTCAATAATCTGGCCTCAGTTTTGCGCTCTGAGGGGCGCATTAAAGAGGCAGAACTATTTTTCAAGCGGGCTATCGAGGTAAAACCCGGATTTTCAACCGCACTTCTTGGTTTAGCGGCCATTGCCCAGGAAGCCGGTAAACTTCAGGAAGCCCATGACTATCTTAAAAGGGCGCTAAACAGCAATCCTAAGTATGCAGAAGCCTGGAATAACCTCGGAAATGTCTTTAAGGATTGGGGAGACCCTGAGCAGGCCATAGCCTGTTTTAAGAAGGCTCTTGAACTCTATCCAGGGTTTGCGGGAGCCTCTTTTAATCTCGGTATTGCCTATAAGAAAAACTCGCAAATTCAAGAGGCAATCCAGTGTTTTAGGGAAGCTCTCGTGGGTGACCCGGGAATGGCTGAAGCCCATTATTACCTTGGAAACGCACTGAAAGATCTGGGTAAAACCGCCGAGGCAATCGACTCATATCGCAAGGCGCTGGAAATTCG
>CAZRLV010000577.1:0-1932 GCA_964600955.1 uncultured bacterium | reverse complement strand
ATCCTACATGGAGGAACACCTTATTGCTTGGTCCTGGATTCTCAACAACTATAAGCAAGATCTGGCTGAAAAATCAGACAAAGAACTGGCCAATCTTATTTTGTTACCGGGACTGTCCACGGCAAAAGAGGTTACAGGGGTCTCGGGTCGGGGTGTTGGGATGGACGTTGTCGCCGCCTGCGTTGAAAAACTGGGTGGGTCTCTTGAAATTTCCACCAAGGAGTTCAAGGGAACCACCATGCTACTTAGACTGCCACTGACCCTGGCAATTATTCCCAGTCTTTTAATTCGCGTAGATAATTACCGCTTTGCCATTCCCCAGGCCAATCTCGAAGAACTGGTCTGCCTTTATGATGACGAGATTCGGGCTGAGCTCGAATCTGTAGGTTCACAAGAACTTTTTAGACTAAGACAACGCTTATTGCCCATTGTTCGTTTACGAGAAATTCTGGAGCATGACGAACCCCTGAGCGAAGAGGACAGGTTAGCCCTCATGAAATCGAGGCAAGGAAGCTCTGAGACCCGCAAGTCTCTGGTCTTCGTTGTGGTTAAATTTGGCGGGGACTGTTTTGGACTGATTGTGGATGAAGTCCTGGGTACGGAAGAAATTGTGGTCAAGCCCATGCACCCCAGTCTGAAAGGGCTGGACTGCTATTCAGGGGCCACAGTGCTTGGTGACGGTGAAGTCGCCCTGATTTTGGACGTGGAGGGAATTTCCAAGTTTTCTGGAATTACCTATCATCAGGTTCGCAATGACGAAACGATGGACGATCAGGGAAAAGATGACGATTCCCTCTCGGTCTTGCTTTTTAAGAGTGGACTTGAAGAACAATTTGCCATTGAACTTTCCAAAATTACCCGTGTAGAACATATTCAGGATTCGGATATTGAAAAAGCCGGGGACCAGCTCTTTGTCAATATCGATAATATTCCCACACGCGTTATTAAACTCAATGACTATATTCCTGTGTCCCCCTGCCAGGAATCCAATGAGATGTTTTTGATTCTTCCTAAAGGAGGTCAACCGTTTGGACTGCTGATTAATTCCATTATCAACATCCAGGACGTCAATAACAACCTGAGTGAGGAAAGTTTCGCCCATGCAGGAATTATAGGTTCAGCCCTGGTGGATAATCAGATGACTTTATTTGTAGATATCAATAAGGTGGGCCAAATGGCCCTTGATTGCAATTGAGATCAAAATGACCCAGAGCCTCGAAGACGAAATCATAAGCTTTTGCACCTTCAGGGTGGAAAAACGCCTCTTTGGCTCCAATATTCTTGAGGTCAAGGAAATCAGCGAACAGCGGCACATCACGCGTATTCACCACGCCCCCAAGCAGGTCGAAGGCTATGTCAATATCCGCGGTCAGATCCATGTCATCCTAAATCTAAGAGAAATTCTGGGACTGAGTTCAGAGTTCTGTGCTAAAAATCCAAGCATGGTGCTGTTCAAAGAAAGAGTTGGTCCTGATTTTGGAATTTTGGTCGATGAGATCGGCGATATCACAGAAGTCCCATCCAGTCAGATCGAAGACCGGTGCGGGGCAGTTCTATCCACTCCCGAAGGATCCGAACGCAGAAGTGCTAATGTTGATCAGGGAATCTGCAAATTAAAGAATGAACTGTTGATTATTTTGGATTCAAGGAGTTTACTTAAACAAATCACGGTTCATAAAGAAACCTAAGCTTTTGAATGCGTGAACTATGGGCTATCCCCACGGGGATTTTTTTAAGGAGAGTTTGAAATGAAGAGAGAATTAGCGGCGATATTCATGGGTTTGTTTTTGGTTTTTGGAGTGATTCCAAGCGGAGGTCTGAATCAGATGATAGCTGAAGAAAGTGCTACCCCACGAGCCAGCTTAAATAGGGAGAAGCTGCAGGGCGATTGCATCTAAATTTATGTAAGTCCGAGTACCTTAAGCAGATAGG
>CAZRLV010000576.1:0-1946 GCA_964600955.1 uncultured bacterium | reverse complement strand
CTGGGATGATGATGTCTTTGTAGACGGTGTCTCTTACCAGAGAAAGCAAAAAGCCGATAATGGTAACTGGGTCTGGAATTTTGGTTACTATAGACTGCCTCGCGGTGAAAATGACGATTTGAGCTTTTCCAAGCGCAGTGAATTAACTTCATTGCAGGTTGTAAGAAACTACAAACTCGACTCAGAGCGTAAATGGAGCGCGGCTTTTGGGCTTCTTAAGATTGACGACAATAATGAGTTGGTCAATGGAGTTGCTGTAGCCAACGCCATTAATTCGGATCTGGACTATGAGATCTGGAATCTTTCCTTTCAGTGGAAAGTCAACAAGTCCGGTAAAGAACCCATGAAGTATGGTTTTGATTATTACCATAACACCACCGATTATGCAGCCACAGTCTCTAACGGCGATAAAACCGATGGTTGGGTCCTTTCTGCGATCCGAGGCAAGCTAAAAAAGCGCGGCGACTGGCTTTTTGGATACTACTACGCCAATATCGAAGAAAAGGCTCTAAATCGTTTCACGGCCCAGGATGACTGGCTGCGCTGGGGAAATGCCACCCGCACCAATTCCAGCAATTTCAAAGGCCATGAATTTCGCATCGCCTATGATTTAGGTAAAAAGCGCAACCTAGTTTTTAGAACCTATTTCATTGAGGAAGTCGATACCGCAGCGGGCAACACCCAGCAGGACGGTAATCGAATGCGCCTGGACTATAATGTGAAATTTTAGTTCTAAGTAGGGCATGGTATTTGCGGAGTACAATTAAACCGTTATTCAAGGTCCCGCTCATTTTGCAGCGGGACCTGATAACGGGCAATTAAGCCGCAGTTGAAAATGTGAGCTGCCTGAAAATGACAGCTTGTCATTGAGAGGACCAATTTTGACACAGGAGATAATGGCGGAAAACCTAATCCCCAACCTTCATGGTGGGGCCAAAACAAAACCCGGTGAATTTAACATCCTGGATGAGGGAGCTGCTCAAGTTAAGGATCAATTTCTACGACCTATGCGTGATCTTCGCATTTCCGTCATTGATGTTTGTAATTTCCGCTGCTCCTATTGTATGCCTCGTGGAAAAAAATACTGCTTTCTTGACCCAAGTGAGCGGCTCAGCTTCAATGAGATTGAGAAACTAACGCGCATCTTTGCCTCTCTTGGAGTGGAAAAAATCCGATTGACCGGAGGAGAGCCGCTACTTAGAAAAGACCTCCCTCGACTGATCGAACGTCTGGTAAAGATTCCCGGAATATCTGATCTGAGTCTGACGACCAATGGATTCTTACTCAAACATCATGCCCGTGCTCTAAAAGATGCCGGACTCAAGCGCATCAGCGTCAGCCTTGACACCCTTAACCACGAGCTTTTTCAAAAGATCAGCGGCACAGAAGTTTCAATCTCCAAAATTCTGGATGGAATTTCAGAGGCCCATCATGTTGGTTTGAACCCTATCAAAGTCAATGTGGTGCTAAAAAAGGGGCTTAATGACCAATCCTTAATGGAGATGGTTGAGTATTTTCGACATACACCTCATATTGTGCGCTTCATCGAGTTTATGGATGTGGGAAATCAAAATCGCTGGAGTATGGAGCATGTCTTATCGACACAGGAACTCGTAGACAGAATCTCAGAACGATATCCCCTGATACCCGTAGCCAGAAACTATACGTCCGAAGTTGCCAGTCGCTATAAATTTGCGGATACAGGTGGTGAAGTCGGATTTATTTCCTCGGTGACTCAACCATTTTGCGGGGATTGCTCCAGAGTCCGTCTTTCCACTGACGGAAAGATTTATGCCTGTCTCTTTGCCAATGAGGGGATCGATCTGCGCTCGGCTCTACGTATCGAATCAAAAGACTCTGTCCTGCGAGACATGATTAAATCAACCTGGGAGCGGCGCGACGACAGACATTCCGAACTACGAGCTACGAAAAAATTTGCAGATGAT
>CAZRLV010000575.1:0-1949 GCA_964600955.1 uncultured bacterium | reverse complement strand
AACCTATCTGCTTAAGGTACTCGGACTTACATAAATTTAGATGCAATCGCCCTGCTTATGATATACTCTTTCCAACTGCCTATTCTTTTCTTCGGTGGAAACTATGGAATTCTTCGCACCTGTTCAGATTACCCAGAGTGAGGAGAGCCAGTTTCAGGGCTCTTTTCCGCTTGATTCTCGGATTCGAGTGGAAGGTAGCACCAGGCTTCAGGTGGCTCAAAGGCTTCACTCCAAGATCTCAAGAGTCCTCCAGTCTGAAAAAGATCCTGAATTGGTGGAGAAAATCAAAAAATTTGAGGTTGCTCCTGAGTTTGACTATGTCAAAATAGGGCTGTTTTCCCGTGGTGAGCAGATTGTGCTCTGCGCCCTCTGGTTTCTCGTTGGGCTGGTTCTTTTCTTCTTCTTAATTTTGCTCGGTGCTTTTGCCTATTACCAGTTTCACCCCCTTGGTGAACAAGCCCTGAGACCGGAACTCAATGAGTTTTTTCGCTCACAGCTTTTAAACCTCTCATTGGTGAAATCAGTTCTTTTTCTTTTGTTTTGGAATGTTTTCTATGTTTGGCTTTACCCACGTTTTCTTTGTTTTTGGGGGACCATTTTACTGGAGTCCCCCACAATGAAATCATGGTATCGAAGCATACTTTTAAATTGGGCAGGCCCCAAACCGCCGACTCCGTTATCGCCTGAGGAGGGTGTGCATGAAGCTCAATGAATTTCGTTTGATTCATGACCCTGAAAAAGGGTTTTCTTTGCGCACCATTTTAAAGCGTTTAGCGTTTTTGCGGATGTCTGGCGAGGACACCCTAAAGATTCTGGATGACCGGCGCTATACCTATTTTCAGCTTTTGCCCTCCCCCATTGGTTCCGTAGAGGATGAAGATGAGCAAAGCGTGGTACATGTTTATGTGCCGGTGGATCGCATGCGCCTTAAATGGCTGGATATAGTCTGGTTTTATCCCTTTGTTCTCTGGGCTATTTTTGTTTCAATTGAGATGGTCCTGGTTTTCCCCACAGGCGCTTTTGGAGGTCTGGATATTATGGCTTGGTATAGTGGGTTTTTCCCAGGTTTTGCTGAGTCAACCGGTGGAGTCCTGACCCCAAGTGTGCGCAATGCCATTCTGGTTTGGTTGCCTTTTGCCACCGTGATTGAGATTATCCCAGTTTTTCTAGCCTATATTCCCAGCAAAGTATTGCTAAGCTGGGGACCGTCCTGGCTATGGAATATTACCTTTGGGTTGTATTTGAAGAATTGACTTTTCTTGGCAAATAAATCGTGTGCCAGCCGGACTTTAGGTTTAGGGTTTGGCTTTATGGTTTTTTCTTATGACCGCGCCAGATGCTCAACCCCTTGTCCCACAGCACGCAGCTCCTGGGAACCAGGAATCAGAGGAAGTTGAAGGCAAAAAGATGGATCCACTCAAAAGGTCGTTAAAAACAGAAAATGCCCCTCCATGAATTCATATTCACCCACATTGCTTACATAAATATCCAAAATCTCGCAATTCAGATTGAAATTTGAATCCAGAGGCCAAATCCAGGTACTGAGCCGGACCCAAGTGGGGCTCACGGGCTATAAAATAAAATCCGAGGCTCAAGCCTATGGCAACGAGGGGTGCGATCCAACTATAAAAATTCATTTGAAATTAGGGCAGGACAAAGCACGTGCCGCCACGCTGTTACCTTAGGTTTTATGGGGTCTGGACATGGAATAGCAAGGAAGGTTATTTTGTTTATGGAGGTCACAGCTTCGATGAGATTTCCGATAAGCTTTCTGAGGCGTGGGTAAAACAAAGGAGTCGCGGTGGGCAATTATATTCCCATTTTGCTGGAAGAAGCCGGGGGCGGTAAGTTTAAGGGCAGCTTTCCCTTTGATGCAACATTCGAGGTCGAGGGGTCCAGAACACAGGTTGTTCACAGGCTCTATAAGGCGGCTGCGGGGTGTTTGCAGA
>CAZRLV010000574.1:0-1983 GCA_964600955.1 uncultured bacterium | reverse complement strand
TTGGTGTACCTATACCGCGGCGGATCTAGCCGGTGTTTCGCGCATGAAATATGCCGCCAATGTGCGTGTGATCCGCGTGATGTGCTCGGGGCGTGTAGACCCTCAGTTTGTTCTCAAGGCTTTTGAGTCCGGGGCTGACGGGGTTTTAATCGGGGGCTGCCATCCGGGCGACTGCCATTATATGGAGGGCAATTATAAATGTTTGCGACGCTACCATTTGCTAGAGCGTATGCTCCAAGATCTGGGAGTGGCTCCAGAACGCTTTCGTCTGGAGTGGATTTCGGCTTCGGAGGGCAATAAGGTAAAGTCTGTCATTGATTCCATGGTAGAGACCTTAACCAACATGGGGCCACTTGCTATGCCAACGCGCATGCAAGGCTGGGATAGCGAGGTTGATCATGCCTTGACGGAGCTTGAAACTGAGGTTCAAAAGTCCTCTGAGGAAAAGGTGGAGCCTGAAACCACGGCTGCGGGGAAACCCAAGGTGGCGTTTTACTGGTGTGCTTCCTGCGGGGGTTGTGAAGAGTCGGTAGTGGATCTGGCCGAGGACATTCTTGATGTGGTTTCCAAGGTTGATATTGTATTTTGGCCCGTGGCCATGGATTTTAAAAAATCAGATGTTGAAAAGATGAAGGACAAGGAACTCACCGTGTCCTTTATCAACGGGGCGGTTCGAACCTCTGAGCAGGAGGAAATGGCGTATCTACTCCGAAGAAAAAGTCAGGTTGTTATCGCCTATGGTTCTTGCGCCCACTCGGGCGGAATACCAGCCCTGAGTAATCTCTTCTCTCGCGAAAAACTGCTAAAAACCGTGTATGAGGATGCCCCCAGTGTAGTGAACCCTGAAGCAACCGCTCCTAGCGAGGTTACGGAGTTTCAAGGTCAGGAGGTCCGTTTACCTGGGATTCGTTCCCTGGTACGCTCCCTTGATCAAGTGGTAGACGTAGACTATTATCTTCCCGGCTGCGCTCCAAGCCCTACACTCTTGAAAGCGGCGATTGAAACCTTATTGTCCGGAGAGTTGCCCCCCAAGGGTAGCGTTTTGGCACCGGATCACGCTCTGTGCCAGGACTGTCCGCGCAAAGAATCTAAACCTGAAGATCTGTCGTTCAATGAGTTCAAGCGAGTACATCAGGTCGATCTAGATCCTGAAACCTGCTTTCTCTCTCAGGGGATTTTTTGCATGGGACCGGCTACGCGCAGTGGTTGTGAGGCTGTTTGTCTCGATGGAAACATGCCTTGCAGCGGATGTTATGGTCCTACATCTAGGGTGACGGATCAGGGAGCCAAAATTCTATCCTCTATTGCTTCCAATCTTGATTCCAATGACCCAGAGAAGATTAAGGAGATCCTGAATGGGATTCCCGATCCCACGGGAACATTTTACCGCTATGGCATGGCAAAATGTAGTTTGCGAGCCCGCGTGGATGCCCATGATAACCTGGACAAGGGGAAGAATTCATGACCCAAAAAAAACGCATAACCATTGAACCCATTACACGGCTAGAGGGTCATGGAAAAATCGATATCTTCATCAATGAGAATGGCAGTGTGGATAAGGCCTATTTTCAAGTCCCTGAACTGAGAGGATTCGAGGTCTTCTGCCTGGGTAGACCGGCAGAAGATATGCCCCAGATCACCAGCCGCATTTGCGGAGTTTGTCCCACAGCCCATCACATGGCAGCCGCCAGGGCTCTCGATGATCTCTACGAGGTCACGCCTCCTCCTACAGCCAAAAAGATTCGTGAGCTGGTCTACAACGCCTTTCAACTAGAAGATCATGCTCTGCATGTCTATGTTCTTGGAGGGCCAGATTTTATCGTGGGACCCCACGCGGCACCTGGAATGAGAAATATTCTTGGGGTTGTCGAAACCGTGGGTGTTGAAGTGGGAAAACGTGTGATTACCATGCGCAGGCGTGTGCGCGAATTTATTGCTGCCCTGGGGGGAAAGGTCATTCACCCTGTTTTGGGGCTTCCCGGC
>CAZRLV010000573.1:0-1984 GCA_964600955.1 uncultured bacterium | reverse complement strand
TTGTAAAACACACCGTCGGGTATTCAATCGGGAATCGAACCCACGTCCGTTCTCTGTTTCGGGAAAATGTAGAGAATTAAATTTCTCTCGGCGTCCGGCAGCCTGAAGGGATTTGATGTGTGTTAAGGTATTGAATAAACAGGGTTTGCGGATGTGATTTTGTTTGGAGAACGAATTGGGGTAAGACTCCGTGTCCTCCACCTAACTCCACCGATATGACCATCCGCAATTTCGGGCTCACCCGCATCACCATGGATCAGATCCACGACATTATCATTCTGGCTGACAATATATCAACCCACATAACTGATATTAATCGAAGGAAGGCCTTTGGCAAAACGCTCTATGGTGTCAACGACGCTATAGAAATTGAGGCATGGGCAAAAGATAATGCTGATACACTCCTTGCCGCTCAAAATGGAGAGGACCTTTTTGACATTACTTGGTCGTTTCTAGCCAGTAATGTCCACAACAGAGCGTTCAACAAGTTCGAAAAAAAAGACGTTCTAAAAGATATTGCGAAAAAATGGATGTCTGGAACTCAATACCATGAGCTTTTCCAAATTGCCGATAACAACAAATGTAAACTGGGCGAAGGTAAGCGACCCAGAAAAGCAAAAATCGAGAATATTATTGATATCTGCGAGGGTGGAATTGCCTATGATGGCGCTCTTCTTGTGAGCGCATTGTGTGAGTTTGTAGAAATGTTAGACCGTGAAGGGACAGGTGACCTAATCGTTCGTCTACAGCTTTTTCAAAAGCGTCTGAAATATGGTCTGCCAACCGAAAGCACCATTGCTGTTTATGAGCTTGGTTTTTCTGATCGGGTCATCTCTCAGGACCTCGTGGCTTCCATGAGTCTGACGGCAGTGCAGAAAAAGGAACTAATAAAAGTTCTGAAACAAAATGGGACTAAAGCCAAAGCGGTGATGGAAAAATATCCAATCTATTTTCAGGAGCGATTGAATGAACTCCTATAACAATAAAAAGAATATCAAACCCAAATTGGAGCTGATTTATGGCAGGTGAATATGAAAGAGCAATTAGCATCAAGGAAGCGATTGATGCGATAAAT
Organism: uncultured bacterium; assembly: GCA_964600955.1. Taxonomy (GTDB): domain Bacteria; phylum Muiribacteriota; class UBA6191; order UBA6191; family UBA6191; genus CAZRLV01. The sequence goes on along the minus strand of CAZRLV010000573.1, from coordinate 909 downwards.
AACCGGGACTACCTATTGCCAGCCATTCAGCGTAAATTTGTTTGGAGCAGTCATCAGATCTGCGTTTTGTTCGACTCGATCATGCGCGGATATCCTATCAACACGTTCATGATGTGGGAAATCAAAAGCGACCACATCAAAAACGAATATAAATTTTATGAGTTTCTGAAGTATTACTGCCAGAGGTTCAATGAAGAGAATCCATACGTAAAGACCAGCGCCAGCTTCAAAGATTTCAAAGCTATAATCGATGGCCAGCAAAGGCTGACGTCCTTGTACATAGGTTTGTGCAGTACATATGCATATAAGCAGCCTCGGGTTTGGTGGCCGGGGACCATGGATGAAAACATACTTCCGCCGAGAAAGCTGTATCTCGATCTCAAGCAGCCAGTGATTTCAGACGATGATGATTCGCTAATGAAATACAATTTCCGGTTCCTGACAGAAAAACAATATCAGGATTCATTAGCTGAACCAAAAGAGCATCACTGGTTCTGTTTGCACAAGATTTTAGAGTTTCCACAGGTTGATGGAGGGAGCCAGATTGGGAACAAAGTCGTAAGACCCTTTCTTGACTCTGTTGGCTTATCCGATAACGAATTTGCTCAAGAGACCCTCTCCCAACTCTACGATGTGATCAGGGCGCAGAAGATTATTCATTATTTCAATGAAACCTGTCAGGAGATTGATCACGTACTTGATGTCTTTATTCGAACCAATAGCGGTGGAACCAAGCTGGCATTTTCAGACTTACTAATGTCGATCGCTGTTGCAAACTGGGATGGGGATTTTCGTCAAGAGCTCGATAATTTGACAAATCACATCCATCAAAGCATTGACATGGGATTTTACATTGAGCGGGATTGGATTCTAAAAACCTGCTTAATGCTTACTGACGCAGATGTCCGC
>CAZRLV010000572.1:0-1984 GCA_964600955.1 uncultured bacterium | reverse complement strand
ATTGGGAGAGTTCCGATTTTAAGGTACTGTCAAATTCAATCATCTGAGGATACAGCAAATCTTCCATGCGCGGATGCAGCGCCACGTAAATCACGTGCAAATTAGAAAGGACGATTTCTTTTGCCAGCCAGAGCAGGAACCCAGGCAGTCTGAAAAGGGTTCCCAAAGCGTCTTTCATACAGGTCTTTGGGTCGGGGAAAAGCAGGTCTCCAGTCCAAAAAACCACAATGAGGGTAGAGATAATGCCCATACTTAGATGAAATGGATCAAAATTCCCAGAAAGAATCAGCCAGAAGCCAAAAAGTAGACAAAAGCTTGCAATAAAACGCATCAGATTACTGGACTGAATAATGACCTGGCGGACCTCCGCCAACGGGCGCTCAGTTTAGAATTGCTTTTTCAAATAGTCAAGTCTAGTAGAAAGAATCCTGCCGGGCTGTCCTATTAAAATCACCATTTTTCGACAGATTTCGATTTATACTAATGAGTCGGGATGGGTAGTGTATAAAAGAGGAAGGTTTATACGAATAGATTGAGAAAATTAACCTGTCACGTGACACGTGGTTGGTTAAGGCCCGGTGGCCCCGCGATGAGTTAAATTCTGGGGAAATCGATCTCAATGATTTGCTTTTGTTGAAAATAATTCTTGACGAATTTTATAAGGGGTGAATTAGCAAGTATCGTTTCCACTTCTTCGTCGCCCGTTTCAAAGGGTTTGGAGGGTCTGGAAGCCACTAGATCCCGAAGGAATATTTTTGCTCTCCAAGACCAAGAGATTTGGCATTAAGTACAGCTCTAAAACCGGCATAAAAACAGGGTGTAGAATAGATGTTAGTCGCCCATAACACCTGTTTTACTTGGAGGTTTTTATGAATTTATCCCCATCCAAAGAGCATGATCTTTTGCACCGCAAACTTCTCAGTCTCTCCAAGCAACACCGCCGTGTTGAAGCTGAGATTTTGGATCATTTGCAAGAAGCAGATCGAACACGACTTTATCTCATCTACGGCCATGCTTCGCTCTTTCGGTATGTGGCTGACGAACTGGGTTATTCCGATTCAGTAACTTCCAATATGATCGCCGTGGCACGTAAAACCATGGAAGTTCCCAGGATAAAGGAAGAGATCCGTAAGGGAAACTTGGGAATCGCAAAACTGCGCAAAGTCGTACCAGTCATCGACCAAGAAAACCAGGATGAATGGATTGATACCGCCAATACCAGTAGTTCCAGAGAACTTGAATTAAAAGTAGCTGAGCAGAGGGAGAACTATGTCCCTAAAGCCAGTGTCCGAGCCGTGGCCAAAGACACGTTGCGCTTGAGTCTCGATATAAGCTTAGATTCCCGCGAAAAACTGGATCAACTGCGCGATATTCTGTCCACCAAAAAAGGCCGGGACTGCACTCTTCAGGAAGTTTTCGACTTTGCGCTGGAGACCACTCTGGACAAAGTTGACCCCATCCGCAAAGCCAAGCGTAGTGAAAAACGTAAAGCCAAAAAATCTGAGCCTGTAGAAAATGAGACCACTACCGAACAAAAACCACCCGCACAAAAATCAACCTATCCCAGGACGCATAGCTCAAGAAGAAAATCCCTACCTCAGAGAGTAGTTGATCAAATCAACTCCAGGGATAAAAGGCGCTGTGTCTATATGGGTCCAGGTGGGAAACGTTGTACACAGACCCGTTGGCTCCACTTCCATCATGTATTACCCGTATCCAAGGGAGGAGCAAATCATCCCAACAACTTAGTTACAATATGTAGTCGTCATCACAGCTTGATTCATCACGACTCCTGAGAATTTCCAACTCTGTCTAGGGTCCTCTCCAGAATTTTGAAGCAAGACATTCCTGGGAGAAAGAAACACCCCCACGGGCATGGGGAAGATTTTTCTTTTCTTGGCTTATATATGCCATGACTAGAAACACCCCCACGGGCATGGGGAAGATGCGCCCGCAACCGCCCCATCAGTGGCCTCTATAGAAA
>CAZRLV010000571.1:0-1987 GCA_964600955.1 uncultured bacterium | reverse complement strand
AAATAGTAAGTTTTAACCTCAATGCCCTCCATCCGGGGGGCATTTTTTTTTGCACTTGCCCTTCGTGATAAACTCCATGACTTCATGCTGAGCTTGGTTTTCTTTCGATTTTTTCTCTTCTTTCTCATTTTCGGTTTTTGCCGTGTTCAGGCTGTTTCTTTGCCCAAAGGACATTCACTGATCAGCTTCCCGGTAACGACATCCACATCCATTGCCAGCCTATTTGGGACTGAACTTTTAAAGGTATCAGGTCTCTATGGAATTGATCCTCAGTCTCAAAGATGGAGGGCTTATTTAAGTTCTGTCACCTCCGATCCTTCTTTAGATCTCTTGACTCAAGTCAACCCTTTCCAGGGTTACTTCATTAATTTAAGCCAGGCATGGGAGCTCTCTGGCGGTTCGGTTTCCACGGGCCCCTATCCTATTCGTACCGGTGTTTCGCTTTTACCGATAGACAGTTCCGAGACTCTTGAGAGTCTCACAAACAGCCATCTCTCTACACGACTCTTTGCTGTTTTTGGCTTGAGTGGTGATATTTGGAGAGCTTATTTTCATGAACCTGGCGAGGCTCTGCGACAAATAGAAGATTCCCTCCTTTCTTCAGGTTCTGTTCAGCCCCTGCGCGAACTCAGTTCGACTTATGCCTACTGGGTGGGCTGTCGTCCACTGCTCAAACGATTCAGCCTAAGCAGTATCCTGACTTTTCCCAGGCCTGCCTCGCATGCCTGGGTTCGCTTTGGTAGTTCAGTGGGGGCTCACGGAAAAATATCCGAAGACCTGCCGTTTCTGGGAATGAAAAAAACAGGAGATACAGGTGGTTGGAGTGGAGAAGTTTTCCTAGAGGAGTCTCAAGAAAAAATCATTATGGAGATTGAAGGGAGTCCGCAATCCATGCTGGCCACAGGCAGTTTTTTCGGGCTGTCCCTGTTAAGTCCGATTGTTCTCGATTCTGAGTTGGAGGATGAGGGCCTGGCGCGTGTGAACCTGACTCCCTTGACTAGCATTCTGGCCCTAGACTCATCGCAAAAGAGTAGCCAAAATATCATGAAGCTTGCTTCAGGGTGGATCGGCCCTTTATTTGTAGATGATCCCGGAACTGGATTAGCCCCCTTAAGTCTCGGGGCTTACTCCGTCTTATCCGGTGACTGGAATGATCCGGGTTTTCAAGCCAATGATTCAAGCACTGCAGAAACTTCGCCAGCCAATATCATGCACCAGGTGATGAATACGATTCTGAGCCAGGGCTCGCAGGATCTCTTCTCTTTGATCTCAACTTATCACTCAGGACTCCAAGAGCCAGGTTTGGCTTTCAATTCAAAAATCAATACAGCTAAAACCCTGATTTACGATAGTCTGTCTGACAATATCCTCACCATCACGGCTCTTTTAAATGTTTTAAATGCCAGTGGGGGACCCAGTCTACTACCATTTCCCGCAAGCGTTCTGGAGCCTCCAGGAATTTCGATTCTAAATCAGATTCAACTCGGATCGGTAGCGGCTAAAATTCAAAGTATCAATGATAATGAGGCTTTGATTGTCCCCTTAACCACATCGCAGGGGTTTCAGTTTCAGGGCTTCCCTGATGCCTTTAAAATTGGCCTGTCCCCTTTAAACCCGGTTCAAAATACGACTTCCGCCATGACGGTTATCTTGGAAAATCCTCAGGACCCTGAAAACCATTTCGCGCAAGTTACTCTGGACACACTTCGTATAGAGATGCAGGCCAGCAATAGGGTCTATGTGGAGTTCCCTCAGAGTGAGTTTTTTGAGTTTAGTTTTGAGATTCCAGGAAACCAGTTTCCAAAGGCCAGCGGCAAATCTAAGAATCAGAGCTTGGACTCAGGAGATTATCGCCTGGCCTCTAGCAGTGATTCTCTTGAGATTCCCATTGAGTCTTATATAGATAAAGTTGACAGTTCTTTTGTAGATATTCGGACCGCTTTCTCAGCGCCCGTTCGTCGCACTTTGGAGTTTTCAGGCATCAGCC
>CAZRLV010000570.1:0-1991 GCA_964600955.1 uncultured bacterium | reverse complement strand
TGGCTATTTTATTGTCATCCAACAAGTATTTGAAAATGACATCATAAATTGGATTAGCAATTTGCATGGGTTTCCTTATTCCTAGGGAAATTATACCAAAACGCCAAAAGCTTGTCTGGTTACCGGCAATTGTCGGCATCTTTGGGCTCACATTTTTGGGAGTCCGGGGACTGTCACTTTATCTCTCTTTTATCTGATGTAGGGTTGCGGGGGGAGTTTTTGGGGTCAGGCCAGAAAAGCGGGGCTTTATTTTTTCTTTTCCCTTACCTCCTTGGTCGGTATTAGATTTTCGCTATCTGGTCCCTCTTCTAGTGACTGCTTCAAGGCACTCATGGTTTTTTCGTCTCGAAGTAAATCAATGGTTTCTTCTAGCTCAGCAACCAAAGACCGGTAATGCATGGCCTTCCTGGCCATGGTAATGAGTTTGTTGTACTCCTCCAATGATACTAGTACCAATCGCCCAACTCTGGCATAGATAAAAATGGCCTTGCATTGGTTAATAACTTGTTTAGCCAAATTGAAAATATCTTTCCTGGCTTCTGTGAGGCTTTTGACATCCCCGGTATAGGGTCCAATCTGTTCCAAACTTTCGCTGTGGAGCCGTTTTGTCGTGTTCATTTCCAAATCCTTTCGATCAAAGTTATTTATATTGTACCTATTATACGTACGCTTAACAAGTACGTAAATTAAGTACGAAAACCAAGCTTCCTGACCTGTATCCTCTTTTTTACATTGTCCATTTCAACCCTTACCCCTTCCTCATTTCTCTGTAAGGGGAAACTTTGGAGAATTTTGAATTTTGGAATATTGGGATCACAATTTTAGGGTCAGGCTAGAAAAATCTAGTCCAGAAAAATCATTCTCCTGTCATCCTCCGGCTTGACCAGGGGATCCATTTAAAAGGTCGTAAAGATTTTTTCTTCATTCCTTGGATTCCCCTGCTACCTTTGCTCCCTCTGATTCTTGGTTTTTGTCATCCCCCGATCAAGCCGGAGGATGACGGGGAGTGGGTGTCGGAGGATAACAGATGGGAATCATCTTCTTCTCTTTCTCCTGACTTCTGGTTCACGGTTAAATCTCTTCTTGCATTCTTACGTGGTAAAATGACCCCATGAAAAAATTCTTCAATACGGCAGGGCCATGTAAATCGGAGATTCATTATCTTGTTGACCGCCCCCTCAATGATGCTTCCTTGCGCGAATTGGTACACGCGCAAAAATATTTCGTGCATCACGCCCCCCGTCAAACCGGGAAAACCACTCTTTTCCTTGAATTTTGCCGTCGTTTGAACGAGGAAGGGGAATTCACGGCGCTTTACATCAACGTGGAAGCGGCTCAGACCACCCGTGATGATGTAGAGCGATGTCTGAAAGCTCTGTTAAATGAAATCCAAGGCCAGCAAAGAGTGCATCTGCCAGAGGAGGAGCGCTTCGATACTTCTCCATTCTTAAGCTCCCTGAATGAGAATTCACTCAATGACTATTTAGGGAATTGGTGTCAGAACAATCCAAAACCCATCGTGTTGGTAATCGATGAGATTGATTCTCTGATAGGAGACGGTCTAATTGCGGTTTTACGCCAAATACGCTCGGGCTACGCCAATCGTCCGGGTGCCTTTCCCCAGTCGGTAATCCTCAACGGTGTCCGAGATTTGCGTGATTACCGCATTTACTCCAAAGCTGAAGACACCTGGCTTACGGGTGGATCCTGTTTCAATATTAAGTCCGAGTCCATCCGACTTGAAGACTTTACACCTGAGCAAGTTCAAGATCTCTTCTCCCAGCATAGCGCCGAGCACGAGCAAGGTTTTCAAGAGGGAGTGGTGGATGAAATCTACCGGCTTACCCAGGGCCAACCTTGGCTTTGTAATGCGCTAGGAGATCAGCTTTGTTTTCATATTGGCAAGGACAAAGCTGTTGTGTCCATGGATGATTTGTATGCTGCCAAAGAGTCCTTGATTCTACGTCGTGATACGCATATTGATCAGCTTT
>CAZRLV010000569.1:0-1997 GCA_964600955.1 uncultured bacterium | reverse complement strand
GCGAATACGATGGTAAAACGCGCATAGCCAGAGACTTCACCCTGGTACCCTATGAGATCCCAAAGGGTTGCATAGCAACCTATTTCCCCGAAACCAATGTCCTGGTACCCCTAGAGCAGGTGGCCAAAAAAAGTCAAACTCCAGCCTGCAAATCAGTGGTGGTGAGAATAGCGAAGAAGAAGGAACCAGAGAACTATCGGAACTAAAGGAATCATCGTAATGGGGAAAGGCCACCCATCGTCATCCTACGGCTTGACCGGGGGAGCCACTCAAATAGTCGTAAAAAGTCTTCCTCTTTATTCTTGGGCTCTTTATTCAAGTGTTACCGGACCGTTTTGGCTTAGGTGGTTTTTTAAGCGCTGGTTATGTGTTTTGGCTTCGCTGTCTACGGTTTCCTTGAAAGTTTTTAAAGCTTTTTCCAAATCCTGCAAAGCCTCTCCCTTACCTTGCTTTCGTCCTCGATCATTAAGCGCCTTTGAAACCTGTGACTTCAGGCTAGTGTGTGCCTCTCTCAGCTTTGGGCTTCCAAAGATCATCAGGGTGTAATGATCGGGGTCCTCCTTCTCCAGAAAGTCTTTCAAAGACTTCAGCGGACCTGTGGAAAACTCAGGCTGGGACTTGAGCTTACCAAGCGTTTTCAAATATTTTTCCAACATGGCAAGATAGCGACTCCAGCGCTCACCAGTGGTTTGCAAGGTAGGTTCCGTATCAAAACCAAAGTATCGGAAAAAAGCCGTACCCAGAGCTTCACGCACCCAATGTCCTAAAATCAGATCAATATTGGCTCCTGAGACTGCAATGGTTCGCAGTTTTCCACCCACATAGGCAATCATTAAATAGGCCTCTACCTCTCCCTGTCTCAGATTGAATCGGGCCTTCTTTGAACTGCCATAATCAAACAAGGGGAACCCACCTCTCTCTTTTTTATATTCTTGAACCAGAGTTTCATACTTGAGGGGAAAATCACCGGCTTTGAGAATGAATCCTGAAACCATGCTCGTAAGAAATGAGATCTCGCTATTTTTATCCTCAATAAATTCTTCATCATAGACCAGCTTAAACCTGCGGGTTCCATCGGTGCCATAACCCATAACCCGGTCCCGATTCCCAACATGCTCACGTACCCAGCGCATATACTCAGAGCTTGATTGAGCCTCCCGCTCACGGTACAGCAATCCCGTAACCGTGTCCGGGTCCAGCTTTAAAAAAATTGGTTCATCATCGCGACGCAAACTCAACGAAGGATTCCCCCGCTCTTTATGTCTGACCAAAATATCTTCAAGCACCTCATCTTCATGCAAGACAGAACTTTCATAGGAAGTCTCGGTAGCCCCATAGATCAAATCATCCAGCGAAAGATGATGGTCCGCAAACGACGAACCCAGGCAGGCCCCAAAAATTAAAATACAAAAGCGTAAAACAGACATAAATCAGATTAAACTACGCATCAAGTCCCAAGTTTGTTACCAAATCCCCCCTTTCCCCCTCAAGAAAGAGATAAAAAACTGGCCTGTCCCCTAATTTCCATCACCACAGGTAACCGAGGGTTACGAACAGGTCGAACCGCATCAATTTGACCCTCAAGGGGAAGTTTCAGAACCTTGTAATACAGAAAAATCAAGGCATTAAACGCCTGATTTTGGGTAGATTTAGCAACATTTTTGCGCACCGCCAAATCAGTAAGAAACTCCTCAATCTCAGGTCGGCCCATTTCCTTTGGATGTCTCTTGCCATGAAACAAGATAAACCTCCGAATCCAGCCTGTATAAGACTGCTCCGTACGAAACGCATAATGCTTCAAGCGCATTAAATCGCGAACTAGATCCAAAAGCTTAGGAGGCCTAGCCTCAGATAGAGAGTTGCCAGAAATATCTTGCTCCACCATAGGCGAGCAATGCTATGCTAAGATAGGCAAGAGGTCAATAAAATCACTGGAATATCCAACTCCTGAGTAAGGAGTTCTCTGAACTTTTTTTGATCGACTCTCTTTCCCCATT
>CAZRLV010000568.1:0-1998 GCA_964600955.1 uncultured bacterium | reverse complement strand
CCCCGTGAAGGGTGACGATTTGGCTCCTGACGGCACAGCCATGGACATCGCTGTCTACATCAAAAACGGGGCTGTCATCCTTGGCGAAGGACTCGATATTCTCCCACTCAAACTGCTTGACGGTGAGAACCAGGAATTTCCGCTCGATGAAAATGGCAGCGCTTATATTGATTCTGTAAATGCTAGCGTAGGCCAGGAAATGCGGGTCAATAAGCTTGAAGTAGGTGGACCAGTGGTTGGTAAAGGCACTGCTGGGGTCATTCTCGGTAAGAAACTTGAATATTGCAAGGGACCTCCAAACTGTCCAGATGACCCAAATTTCAAAGACTATGGTATTGATCCGTTTCCGGCTGAGGGCGAGTCGCATCTAACCCAGATTAACTCATTGGAGATCGGAGTTAAATCGGGACAGGCCGGAGAGCTTTTGCTTGAAGGACCTGAGGGGTCTACCAACACCGCCAATATTGAGGTAACCGGCAAGAATTCCTATATCTTCGCACCCGAAATTCGATCCCCGTATAAAGTTAAGGGTCAAAAAGGTCTTGAAGCCAATCCTTACGTTATAGCACCTGCTGAAACTACCGTTTTACACTCCCTTATATTAGCCACAGATACTCTGGAAAATCGTGATCCTCAATACCCGGCCCACCGCGAATCTGTAACGACTCGTGATGCTCTCAAATCTCGCCTCAACGCTGATGCGGCATTTGATCTCGTATCTACAATCCCCGTTTGTTCCAATCAGGCCGCCCTTGGACCTTTTTCGGAAAATTGCTCTGAAACCTGGTGTATGGCCCTTAGAGCTGACTATTGCGATACCAGCGAGGGTAACGGAGATAAAGATCCTTATGCTGATATTGACCCCTGTCATGGAATTCCGGGTAACCGTCTCAAGGGCTATAAACTCAACTGTACCTCAGACATATTCAGTGATCACCCTAATCTTGAGACCGATCCAAACAGCCCTTCAGATGGAAAAAAATTCTTCGCCACCAATCATATTCACAGTCTTTTAAAGAACGCGGATGCTGCAACCCTGATCGATATCATCAATGCTTCAACTTCGGATCAATTCATCAAAAAACAACTCCTTCCTACGGACACAGTCAATCTGGATTTTGCGAATACACTAACCGGAATCAATATTTTTGAAGAAGTCCATGCCGCGCATCGAGTCATTGCCTCCATGGAAAATAAGATCGACGCATTTCTTGGCACCCATATCCTCAAAGCCAGCCAACCCGCCGAGATTGGCAGTCTTAATCCTCAGGTTGGACAAATTGATTTTATCCGCGAGGGCTCGGGTGAATCTTTTTTAAACCTGCATAGCGGTGACGCGCAGTTCAAAGCCTCTAACCTCGAGGGAAGAGTGCAAAGACATAGCGTTAAGGAAGATCTAATCATTCAAAGAGAGGCCGTAATTTACCAGTCTCCAACCCAGGTGGGAGGTCAATTGGAGTTTCAGGACTCAGACTCTGATGCCAGCAATGGCCCATTTTTCTATATTCCGGGGGAAACCATTGTCAGTGGAGACATTCGATTTACTACAGGCGCCCAGGCAACCAACCGAAACATCTTGGGTATTTCTGAGATCAGCGCCAGTCTTTATGGGGACAATGATGCAGCCGGATTCTTTCTCGACCCGTCCTCATCTTCTATTCTTTCAGACCTGGAGGTCACTGGATCGCTCAAAGTCTCCGGTCCTGTGACCTTAGCTCAAGGTCTTTACCTGGACCAAGGCTTTTTCGCCAGGAATTATCTGCTGGCAGATGGCGTTCTAGAGGCTAAAATCTATGCCGATCTGGATAATCCAGCGTTTAAGGTCGAGGCCGATCAAGTCAGTTCTCTTCAGGGGCTTTCCGTTCAAGAGGACTTGATTGTCAGCGGGGATCTTTCGATCAACTCTTCCCTGACCCTGACGGGCTCTCTTCAAATCTCTGGAAACCTTTCTAGTGTAGGGGATCTTTATATCCAGAGTCCCGGATCTTCTCTTCAAGC
>CAZRLV010000567.1:0-2012 GCA_964600955.1 uncultured bacterium | reverse complement strand
AAGAATATGCAGACCCCTGCTCCATTTCAAGTCCATGACATGGACCGGCGTAAAATGGCTTTCGTGTTTCCGCCTGAACTGTCCTGCGAAGAGTCCATCCTGAAAGAAAGGATTCTAGTGCCCTGTGCATCGAGACTCCCCCATTATGAAATTAAAATTCTTTTTAGTTTTGACGCTTTTTGTAAATTCCTGGGCTAGCTCAGACCTTCAGGAATTTAAAGCCCGCTCACTCTCAGGGGAAGAGCTCAGATTTCCTTTTCCTGGTAAGATCGTGATTCTTTCCTTTTTCTCAGCTTCCACTCTGGAAGACCTTCAAGCCTGGATCGAGATCCTTCCTCTATCTCTTTTGCAAGAGGATAAGCTGGTTTTTCTAAATATCCTCTATCCCGGACCCGGCTTTGCTCTAATCCCGCCGCGCAAGGCCCGAAAATCTCTTAAAACAAGAATTGACCGAGAATTGCAAACCATCGCTCAGGAAGCAAATACTGAAGTTCCAATCCCTCTAGAGAAGATGTCAATTCACTGGATTCCCGATTTCAAAAAGAAACTTTTTAAACGATTTAAGCTGGATTTTAGAAAATCACATACCTTTCTGGTGGATTCAAAGAGTCGTCTGAGGGGGGCATACCAGGGTTTTTCACGGATTCAAGCTCTAAACCTGCGCTTGAAATTGAAAAATATTTTGCCTGGGAGGTAAAAAGATACTAATATCTTAATTAATGAAGACCATTATCGAACCGTTTCGCATTAAGTCGGTGGAACCCATTCACATGAGCTCACGTGATCAACGTGAGGAATATCTCCGTCAAGCCTATTACAACCCCTTTTTGCTTCAGTCGGATCAGGTCATTATTGACCTGCTTACAGACAGCGGGACGGGTGCCATGAGTACAGACCAATGGGCAGACCTCATGCGCGGGGATGAATCCTATGCGGGCTCACCCAGCTTTTATAGATTCCAGAGCGTGGTAGAGCAGATTTTCGGATTCAAGCATGTCATACCCACACACCAGGGAAGAGCCGCAGAGAGTATTTTGTTTTCTGTAACCGCAAAAAATGGCCAAACCATTCCTAACAATACCCATTTTGATACCACACGAGCTAATGTAGAAAATATGGGGGCCACAGCACTAGACTTACCCATTGCCGAGGGCCTTCAGCCTTCAGCAAAACACTCCTTCAAGGGCAATATGGATCTCGGGGCCCTTAAGTCACGGATCGAGACCATAGGCCCTGAAAACATTCCGATTTGCATGTTGACCATCACCAATAATTCCGGTGGAGGGCAGCCAGTAAGCATGGAGAATGTTCGAGAGCTTAAATCCGTTTTATCACGGTTTGACATTCCACTTTATATTGATGCCTGCCGCTTTGCTGAAAACGCCTATTTTATTAAGACCCGTGAGCCGGGATACCAGGACAAGACCCCAGAAGAAATCACCAGGGAATTCTTCTCCTTTGCGGATGGTTGTACCATGTCAGCGAAGAAGGATGGGTTGGCCAATATTGGAGGCTTTCTTTGCACCAATGACGATAAAATTGCCCTGGAAGCCAGGAACAAACTCATACTCACTGAAGGATTTGTCTCTTATGGGGGACTTGCTGGGCGGGACCTGGAGGCCGTTGCTACAGGGCTACAAGAAGTCCTTCACGAAGACTATCTGGAATATCGAATCGCTTCCACTCGTTTTCTTGGCGAACATTTACAGCGCATAGGAGTACCCATTATCGATCCTCCGGGGGGGCATGCAATCTATGTTGACGCCAAAGATTTACTTCCTCAAATCCCCCCCCTTCAATACCCTGGACTCGCTCTGGCTTGCGAGCTCTACCTTGAGGGTGGAGTCCGATCTGTTGAAATCGGCTCTGTCATGTTTGGAAAGGTTGACCCAGATACAGGAGAAGAGATTCCAGCCCGGATGGAACTATTAAGACTGGCCATTCCAAGACGCACCTATACCCAGAGTCAGGTTGAATATGTCCTTGAGGCTATGGAGAAAGTCTTTGGGCGC
>CAZRLV010000566.1:0-2017 GCA_964600955.1 uncultured bacterium | reverse complement strand
ATCAGGCGGTTTAATAGAGGTCTGAAGGCCTCTTTTTCGGGAGCCGCCTTGATTAGCTTTTGGATTTTCATACGATTCTTGGCGTTGATTTCAAACGAGTTAATAAGCTGGTAATAGGCCTTGAGGTCGTTGCGGTGAGCCCAGTGGATACGCTTCAAGGCTTCCTGGTCTGAAATGGCTAGTTTTTCCAAAATGACTTGAAGAAGCGCGGCTCGGTTTTCGACTCCCTGCACGCCCTCGATTCCAAATCCTAGATAGATTAGCTTCCCGTCTCCATAGGTGTTGAACAGACCCGCTGAGCCCATGGCGTCGTATTGTAGAAATTCATCTGAGCCCTTTTCCAAAATCACATCAGGAGCCGGTTGAGCATTGGGGGCATCCCCCTGAACGAGGGTCAACTCCAAGCCCTGACCACTGACGGTATTGCCAAAACTCGCATCAAATAGCCACCTAGCACCGAACATGGACTCATAATATGGATGCCCCTCCAAAATATAGCCCACGTCTTGTCCGGTCATAATCAGACGACCTCCAGAATGCACATAAGCTCTAATTTTCTCAAGACTTCCACTCTGAGAAAGTGCATCATAGTTTCGTCCAGCGTACCAGAGCACAAACGGATAGCCCATCAGGTCTGTTACCTGAGAACTTTGAACATGATCAAAGCTGATTCCAATTGGATCAAGTGCCTCCTTGAAATACTCAAAAACCTCACCATTTCCGTCATCTTCAACAATTAACATCCGCTTTAGTTTCTCGAGCACAAGAGTCTGGAATTTATCTGAATTGACCACAATCTCCTGGAACGCGGTGCGAATACCAAGGCCAGAAACCTCCAGCTGATATCTACCTGCTGGAAGACTCAGGCTTGCTTCTCCGTCTGGGGTCTTAATGGGGTCAAGTGGAGTCTTCAAAAAACGTAGAGTTGAATTCACCGGGGCGCCACTTTGATCCAGGACTAAGAAATTCACAGAATGGACCTCTGCCTTTTTCAGGTCTGGAGAAAGGCTTACTGTCTTACCCTTTTCAAGCAACACCGTTGTTTTCACAGGCAAGTAGCCATGGACATTGATTTCTACTTCATAGCTCCCCTCGGGTAGAGCCAGGCTAAAGGGTGTAATCGAATCTGCTTTATAGGAATAGCCCCCAGGTGATATATGCACAAAATAAGGATTTTCAGCCCCAATATCCAGCTTTAGCATGGCATTTTTCAAGGCCCAACGCACGGCCTTAAATGCGTCGATTCTTCCGTGGCCGGAATCTACATTCTTACCCGGCGTTCCAAGGTCACGGGCGGTTTTTTCCAGAATCGAAATAATATCATCGGGTCTGAGAAATGGGTTGGCTTCAAGCATGAGGGCTGCCACACCAGCCACATGCGGTGCTGCCATAGAGGTCCCGCTCATCTGGACATATCGCTCACGGAGATGGGAAGCCGAGACAATGGCTGCTCCGGGAGCCACAATATCCGGTTTTGAGATCAGCTCACCCTGAAAAAGATTGGGACCGCGCGAAGAAAAGCGCAAAATCTCATCGCTTTCATCACTAGCCCCAATGGCAAGCACATTGGGAAAAACAGCAGGGATACCGATGGTGCCTGGGAAGGGGCCGGAGTTACCAGCGGCAAAAACCGGTACGATACCAAGAGCTCTCCATAGGGCAATAGCATCCCACCAGCTTTGCTCAAAGTCGAGTGCGCCCCAGGAATTGGAGATGACTCGAGGGAAATCATGGGTATCGGGGTTTCCGTCCGGGTCCGTGATCCACTGCATTCCATCCAGAATCGAACTATCTGTGGACAACCCACCATCATTGAAGATTTTCCCTACGATAAAGCTAACACCAGGGGCCACTCCGATAGCCTTACCATCCACTTCCCTACCGCCGATTGTCCCGGCTGTATGAGTTCCGTGGCCGTTTCCGTCATTTGGGGTATTGTCATCGTAGAACGAGGCAAAATCTCTCGATAGCAAAACCTTGCCATCGAGGGCGGCATGTTTTGCTACACCTGTGTCCA
>CAZRLV010000565.1:0-2048 GCA_964600955.1 uncultured bacterium | reverse complement strand
AGGAGATATTTTATCGCTTCGGGACTTGTTCTTATTTGTCTGGGAATCACATTGGGTTTGAGACTTGGAACTCAATTCATACCGCGACTGGATGAGGGGGCCCTAGTTATTAATACGGTACGCCTTGCAGGGATTTCCCTTGATGAGTCTATTCGCTATGGAACTCAAATTGAAAAACACCTTCTCAATTCCTTTCCCGATGAAATCCAAACGGTGTGGACCAGAACGGGAACGGCTCAAACCGCTACAGATCCTATGGGTATGGAGTTGAGTGATGTTTATATTACATTGAAGCCTAAAGAAGATTGGAAACGAGCAAAAACACAGGGTAATCTCGTAGAGAAGATCAGGTCGGGACTGGAGAGTCTTCCCGCCATGCGAATGGTTTTCACTCAGCCGATTGAGATGCGGGTCAATGAGATGACCGCCGGGATTCGGGCAGATCTAGGGGTGAAAATTTACGGCGACTCTTTTGAAAAACTAAAGGAAATCGCTTCTGAAATCGGCGAGTTATTAGAGAAGGTCCCCGGCGGCGGTGACATCTATGTAGAACAGATCAGCGGGCAGGGGGTTTTAAGGTTCAAAGTTCGCCAAGATGCGCTAGCGAGGCATGGTCTGAGTGCCCGAGATGTTTTGAAGTACGTCCAGGGGATCGGTGCCATTGAGGTGGGAGACATTCGTGAAGGACAGCTGAGATTCGATCTTGCTCTAAGATTGGACGAGAAGTTTCGCAAGATTCCGGAAGCGATCGGTTCACTTTTAGTCAGTACCGGTTCTCGCAAGTTGATTCCTCTTGAGGATTTGGTGGTCATTGAGCAGACAGAAGGTCCGTCGACAATTACCAGGGAGTGGCAGAAGCGCAGAATCTCCGTCCAATGCAATATTGAAAATCAAGACCTGGGTGGTTTCGTGAAGAAAGTGAAGCATCGAATCGAGCAGGAGATTGTCTTGCCTCATGGTTATCATATCGAATTCGGAGGGCAGTTCGAAAATCTAAAAAGAGCGCGAGAGCGCCTGATGATTATTGTCCCGGTTGCTCTAGTTTTAATTCTCTGCCTGCTCTTCATGAGCACAGGCAAATTCACGGACAGCCTGATAATATTCACGGGAGCGCCTTTTGCTGCCATCGGAGGTATCGCCATGCTGTGGGTTAGGGACATGCCCTTCACCATTTCTGCCGCCGTGGGTTTTGTCGCAGTTTGTGGCGTGGCCATGCTGAATGGACTGGTGATGATGTCGACGATCCGACAGGAAATAGAAGGGGGTCGATCTGTTGGGGACTCGGTCTTTCAGGGGGCGATACTGCGCTTGAGGCCTGTGATCATGACAGCTCTGGTAGCCGCTTTTGGTTTTGTCCCAATGGCCTTCAATACGGGTATTGGAGCAGAAGTACAGCGCCCTCTCGCCACCGTAGTTTTGGGTGGAGTTTTCTCTGATTGTCTGTTGACCTTGTGTATACTTCCGGCATTAGCCACTAGTTTTCTACCCAAAAAATAGGAACCCCGGCCAAGCCGTAGGATGACAATTAGTTTTAATAAAGCGGGACAGCCCTGGGGTTAATTCTGGATTGGTTTTCATAATTTGGGGGTGGGTGATATCCTTGTTTTCTATGGATTCTCTGATTTCTATTGTTTTGGCGGCTGGGCAGGGTAAGCGCATGCGCTCTGAGTTGCCTAAGGTTTTGCATCCGGTTTTGGGTCGCCCCATGATTGAATATGTTTTGGAGGCGGCTGGGGCGGCGGGAGTGCGCGAGCATTATATCGTTGTGGGTTATAAACGTGAAGAAGTCCAGGCGGCCCTCGAGCGCGACAACTGTCATTTTGCTGTTCAGGAAACGCCTCTAGGTACGGGACACGCGGTTCAGGTAGCCCTTTCTTCGATTTCAGGCTCGGATTTTGAAAAGCAGGCCTTGATTCTCTGTGGTGATACCCCTTGTTTAAGGGATGCTACTTTGGCTCAGTTCATTGCTTTGTTCAGAGGCTTATGGTCTCAAGACCCGGGGCCTCGGATCCAGCTCCTTTCTTGCTCTTTTGAAAACCCAGGGGGGT
>CAZRLV010000564.1:0-2064 GCA_964600955.1 uncultured bacterium | reverse complement strand
GCCCAAATCAGCGTGGGATGGATGCTTCAATATGCAGAAGGGGTAGCTTTGAGTTTTGAAGCGGCTTTTTATTGGTATGAACGGGCGGCCCGTGGGGGAAATCCTGGAGCCCAAAATAATTTGGCCTATTTCTATTTGAACGGGTTGCATGTAAAAAAAAGCTATAGACGCGCTTTGGAATGGTATGGAAAAGCCGCCCGTCAGGGTAGTTCTGAAGGTCAACTGGCACTGGGATTCATGTTTGAGCGTGGTTTTGGAGTAGGGATCGATGTCAGAAAAGCCCTTCAATGGTATTTAGCCGCCGCAAATCAGGCTAATGATGAAGCTCAGTTTCGGCTGGGAAAATTGTTTTTTCATGGAGCAAAATCTGTAAGAAGAGATTTGATTCAAGCCAAAAAGTATTTTGGAGCCGCCGCAATATCGGGACATGCTGGAGCTATGTTTCAGTTGGGGCAAATCCATGAATTTGGAGTGGGAGTCAGGCAGGACTTTAGTATTGCATTGGATTGGTACGTGAAATCGGCCCAGGCAGGTCATTCTGAATCTCAAAATAGACTTGGGGATTTTTATTTTGAGGGAATATTTGTGGCAAAGAGCTTTAAGGAGGCTGTTAATTGGTACCGGCGTGCGGCTGAACAGGATCATGTAAAGGCCCAGAGAAATCTTGGATGGATGTTTTTACGGGGTCTGGGTATTCCTGAAAATCATTCGGCGGCTTTTGCCTGGATACGTAGAGCCGCAGAGGCAGGCGAGGGCTTGGCTCAAAACCAGCTGGGACTACTATACGACCTGGGAACTGGGGTTGAAAAAAATACAAGTGAGGCATTGAAATGGTATCGAAGATCAGGCGCGCAGGGTGTTGCAGCTGCCGTAAAGAATTTAAAGGAATTGCAAAGGGAGATCACCGAGAGGGTCTCGGCAGGTTCGCCGGGTAAAAAAGTTCGGGCATCCACAGGTTCAGCCAGAGATATGAGTTCAAGGTTTTCCTCTCTCGGAGCAGGGAATATGCTAGAACTTCTTCCCATAGCACACCTGCTACAGGGGCCGGGAATCCGGACTCGAAAATCCCGTCGTGAAACCTATTGGATGAACCATCGAGCCTATTCAGGTCTTCAGTTCAGGGTTCGCCAATGTACTCTAGATCCAAACGGAGAATATTTTGACTGGGACCTGGAAGTGCGCAACCGCTACAGCCATGTAGTTAATCTTTCCTTTTCCTTGACTCCAGAGACAAGTTTACAGCCGACTCAGGTGCGTAAAAAACTATCAAGTACGGCTTTATGGAACCACCATTTCAAAACTGACGCTCCTTGCGATTCAAGAGTAAAACTTTGGTTTGGGCCAGTAACCTGGCCCTGGCGCGGTGAACTGGTTCCCATCTATCCCAGTATTGATTCCCCGGTTCCAACCGTTTTTTAACCCATTTCTGTTAGATTTTCAGGGGTAAAGTGACGAAGAAGATGGGGGAGACCTATGCCTAATCCATCTTTGAGGGAACTGGAAAAAGAAGGGGATCTTATTCGCAGATCCCAGATTCTTAAATCCATTGTAAAGTCTGATTCTACACCTTATGAAGAGATGGAATACTTCCTTCAGACTCAGATTCGCTCCGCTGAGAAAAAAGCCTGGAGGAGGTTTTGTCAGAAAATCCTGGCTTATTTGTACCAGCAGGAGGATAAAAAGCTGGCAACTCCTGGGGGGCGGGTTAAGTTCAAGGGTAGATTATCCATCTCAGATCGTGCAATTCCAAGTCCATTTGGAGTTCCTTTAAAACTCATTTTCTATCTGGGATTGGCTTGTTGGATCGTATTTTTGTTTCGGACCCTGGATCAAAACCAGGGATTTCACTCAGAAAAGGACTCCACGATGATGGCTGGAGCAAAACTCCAGGATTTTGAGACATCCGAACAATCAATCCTCGACTCCAGCCCTGGAATGCATGTGGTCACTCGGCTACAAACCCTAAAAACTAAGGCTCGCGATCCACTGAGCGATTCCATCAGACCAGGCGCATTGCATTCCCGATCGTCAAAAACTTTACCCCGGTCTAAACAAGCTTCTCCC
>CAZRLV010000563.1:0-2067 GCA_964600955.1 uncultured bacterium | reverse complement strand
CATATTTTGCAGGCTTT
This sequence comes from uncultured bacterium, assembly GCA_964600955.1. Taxonomy (GTDB): domain Bacteria; phylum Muiribacteriota; class UBA6191; order UBA6191; family UBA6191; genus CAZRLV01. Next base: position 2,050 of record CAZRLV010000563.1, on the reverse strand, counting down.
TAAAAACTTCACCTTCCATTATCTCGCTTCGACCACTCTTGGCGGAGTCACCCTGATCTCAGTAGTGACACTGACACCCAGCATAGGAGCCCTGAGCGTCCCAGTAGGGTTTCTCTTTGCGACTCTGATCCAGTTTAGTATTTTGTCTACCTATCTTTTTTTGCATGGATGGAGACCCAAGCCCCGCTTAAAACGGCCTGAAAACCTGACCGAACTGCTGTATTTGGCGGGCCCCACCCTGCTCTTTCAAATAAGCTCCATTCTCTTACTCTACCTTCCTGATTATCTGGCTTCAGGAATGGAGCCAGGAACTCTGACCGCAATTCTAAATGGACGAAAAATTTATGAATTATTACCCACCCTGCTGATCTACCCTCTGGTTAGTGTGGCATACCCAAGGCTCTGCGAACGGGCGGCAGTTCAAGAGGGCAAGGATTTGATCCACCTGGTGCTTGCATTACACGGGCTGATTTTAAGCCTTCTCCTACCCCTTTTCGCCTTGTTGATCTTGCTAGCACCTGAGGTTGTAACCCTACTTTTCTTTCATGGCCAATATGATTCGACCGCAGTCGAAATCAGCACCAAGAGTCTACGTTGGTTCGCGCTAGGCTCAATCGCTCTCGTTATCAATTCCCTGGGTGGACGCGCCTTGATGGCAAAACAAAAGCCGGGGATAGCTTTGGCCTATGGACTGGGACAATTCAGTTCCGCCGTGGTCTCGGGGTCCTTAGTCTTTTGGCTGGCTCAAAATAATGGCTGGGTGGGCATTGCTCAGGCCAGCGCCATCTTTCATCTGGCCTACCAGCTTCCACTAAACCTGTTACTTTTAAATCAATTTGTAGGAAAGATTGATCTGATCCCGCTTGCAGCCAACTTTCTACGTCTATGCACTCTATCCTGGCTGCCTATCCTGCTCAGCTATCTAGGCGTTCAGGCGCTTGAATTTAAACCGGTGGTCACTTTGGTCCTTTGTGGACTTACGGGAATGGCAGGGCTTATTTTGCTCCACAGACTCACCAAAAGTCCTGAGGCCCGCTTTCTTAAGGATCGAATCATAAGTCTTTGAGAAGGCTTATTAGATAGTCTGTATAGGCACTGGAACCCATAGTCTCAATTCTCTCCTTCAGACCTGCCGGTTTTAAGTACCCCATACGTAAAGCGGCTTCCTCGATACAGCCGATTTTTAAGCCCTGGCGCTCTTCAACCGCTTTTACAAAATGTCCCGCTTCAAGGATGGAATCAGGTGTACCTGCATCGAACCAGGCCACTCCTCGGCCCAAAATCTGGACCCTCAACTCCCGCTTGGTTAGATACTCTCGGCTCAGGTCCATGATTTCAAGCTCGCCCCGCTTGGAGGGAGTCAACTTCTTTGCAATGGAGGGTGCCTTAGAATCATAGACATAAAGCCCGGGAACAGCGTAAGCTGATTTAGGATTTCGCGGTTTTTCCTCCAAGCCTAGAGGCTTTCCCTCACGATCCATCTCTATCACGCCATAGCGCGAAGGATCTTTAACCTTATAGGCAAATACGGTAGCCCCTTCATCTTGCTTTAATGCGTTCGCTATGCGACGGGGGAGCCCCTCTCCATAGAAAATATTGTCTCCTAAAATTAGGGAAACCGGCCCTTTGCCGACAAAAGCTTCTCCGATTATCAAAGCCTGTGCAATCTCTGATGGTTTTTCCTGAACCGCATAACTTAGGGAGAGACCCAATGACCTCCCGTTTCCTAAAAGACCTTGGTAGGCCGGTAGGGCTTCTGATGATGAAATCAGAAGAATTTCACGCACTCCGCTCAGAATCAGAAGCGAGAGAGGATAGTAAATCATGGGTTTGTCATAGACACCAAGCAACTGCTTGGAAACTACGGCAGTGAGAGGGTACAGGCGCGTTCCCAATCCTCCAGCCAGAATAATGCCTTTCATAGGGATATTATAAAGGGGGTGGGGGAAGGAATCATAGGGAGCAGATGAATCAGAGGTAGTTTAAGAAAAGAGAAAATTACCACCGAATCATCATTCGACCCACAAAATATCGTCATTCTCCGACCTGA
>CAZRLV010000562.1:0-2075 GCA_964600955.1 uncultured bacterium | reverse complement strand
GATAGATAAAGACCATTTTCTCGTCTTTATTGATGATGACAATGGGAACGGGAAGCTCGGTTAGAGCCTGGGTCAGAAGCTGAAAATGCGGTCCCAGACTGCCATGTTTTTTTTCCATCCAGGCTTGAGATTTTAAAATCTCTTCGCGTTGGAAATTGATATGCTCCAAAAGAGTATCGTTTTGTTTGGTGGTCTCGAAATGAACAATGCACTGGCGGATCGCGGCTTTCAGTTTGTCATCATTCCAGGGTTTTTTGAGATACATATAGACATTACCCTTATTGATGGAATCCATCATAATGTCTAAATCCGCATAACCCGAGAGGATGACCCGAATGCTATCTCTGGAATGAATCTTTACCTGTTCGAGAAGTTCGGTACCATTCATTTCAGGCATTCTCTGGTCAGCCACCACGAAATCATGTTCGGCGATGAGTTCCAGCGCTTCTTGCCCATTTGAAGCTGTCATCAGCTCATAGGGTTCTTTGGACAGCAGACGTTTAAGGGATTTAAGAAGCAATGCCTCGTCATCCACACACAAAACCTTATGACGTGTCATAGAGCCCCCTTAGCCATCCCAGGCGATTTCTTGTTCCGTATACCGCAAATTTTGTTCCAGGTTGCAAAACTTCGGGGATATTCCTGGCCTGGAATTTGTCTTATAATCATTTCCAGCCAGTTTACTATATCATCTGGGAAAGTGGGAGAGGAGTATCAGTACCATGAAAATTGAGTATATTTTTCATCTAAAACGGGGCAAAATTGCCCGTATTCCTCTCGAACTTGACGAATCCACCATGGAGCATAAGTCCGTTAATGGGGATTCCATGCCCGATTGGACCCGGTTGGAATTTCATCAATGCTCGAATTGTCCACTGAATTCCAAGGAACATCCTTTTTGTCCATTGTCTGTGTCTCTTGATAGCTTAATGCATGTGGGAGGCCAGTTAATTTCCTATGATGCTCTTTCTGTGGAGGTACAGACCCCACAGCGAAGGGTTCATCAGTTGACCACGGCCCAGGAGGCTTTGAGTTCTCTTATGGGGCTGATTATTGCCACCTCAGGTTGCCCCCATACGGCCTTTTTCAAACCCATGGCCCGTTTTCATTTACCTATGGCAGACCTCGATGAGACCATTTTTCGCGCCGCGAGTATGTATCTTACAGCCCAGTACTTCATCGCAAGGGGCGGCGGCGACGCGGATCTGAAGCTTGAGGGCCTGAAAGGTATTTACAATAATATCCAGGTTGTTAATCGGGCCATCGCAGATCGGCTACGAGAGGTCAGTTCCCAGGACGGAATGGTCAACGGTCTGATCATCCTCGACCTTTTCGCCAAAGAGATGCCCCCATCAATCGATGAGGCCCTAGAAACCCTAAGGCCTCTATTTTCAGCCTATTTGAATGAGAAGTAGGAAGAAAGGAATCAGAGGAATCAGAGGAATCAAAGGAATGGATGAGAAGAAAGAAGGCAGAAGAAGAGAAGACTAGGATGTTGCCAGAATTGTAATCCTACGGCTTGACCGCAATGGTGTTTAGTTAAGCCGTAGAAGTGCATGAATGCCACAAATGCGTCATGCTGAACTCGTTTCAGTATCCATCTTCAGTTTCTTAATATTCAACGTGGCCTTACCCCTGGTCCGGATGGTTGCCGATTCTAGTTGAGGCACTATGAAAGGGTCAAGAATAGGAAAGCCCAGCTACTCTTCGGGTAAGGGGAGGGGTTCAATGCTTTGATCGTATGGATTCTCTCGAAATCGGGAGTTGGAAAATGGCATGGTCATGGTAGCGTTGGAATGTCCAATGGTAATGACTACATTGGGGTGTACGGTTCCAATGGCTTTTAAAATAGCGTCACAAGGTCTTTTGTAAATGGTGTCCAGGCAGTTTTTTTTCTCGTTCAGTTCTTGCAGTCTCGCAAGCATGGTTTTATGGTTTCGAATCAATTGTTCCACACGGTTACGTTTTTCAGGGGGTAGGCGGAATAGAACTTGAATGAGAGGCTTGACCTTTTTAGCGGGTTCATGAAAACGCTTCATCTCTTGTCCGGTTTTTTGAATCTGATCGACTACGGC
>CAZRLV010000561.1:0-2092 GCA_964600955.1 uncultured bacterium | reverse complement strand
ACTCATTTTTCACCAGGGAGAATCACTGTGCATCGAAGAATACTCATCACCGGAGGCGCTGGATTTATTGGAAGTCATCTGGCCGAAACTTATCTCCGTCAGGGAGCCGAAGTTTACATTATAGACAATCTATCCACAGGGTCGCTTGAAAACCTCACACATCTCCAGGAAAATCCTGAATTCTCAGAGCGGTTATTCGTGACCATTGATACAATTTTCAATGAGGATAAGCTTCTTGAATTGGTGGGAACCTGCGATATTGTGATTCATTTGGCTGCGGCTGTGGGCGTTAAATTCATTCTCGATAACCCCCTTTCTTCGATGACCACCAATATCCAGGGTGCTGAAATTGTCTTGAGGCTATGCAATAAATTTAGAAAGCCGGTCTTGATCGCCTCAACATCAGAGGCTTACGGAAAACAGGAGGGCGCACCTCTTTCTGAAGAAGACGATGTAACTTACGGCTCAAGCGGGAAAGCCCGCTGGAGTTATGCCGCCTCAAAGCTCATGGATGAATTTCTGGCTCTGGCTTATCATCGAACCACGAAATTACCGGTCGTCATCGTACGCCTGTTTAATACGGTAGGTCCCAGGCAAACCGGAGAATACGGCATGGTGGTCCCTCGTTTTGTTCAGCAGGCCCTGCGCGATGAAGATATTACAGTCTATGGAGATGGCACCCAAACACGCACTTTTACCCATGTGCATGAGGTTTGCAATTGTATGCAAAAATTAATGGAGACCTCTGAAGCCTTTGGAACTGTGGTCAATATCGGGGGAGTAGAAGAGGTTTCAATCGGAGATTTGGCCCGCAGAATCATAGAGAAAACAGATTCCTCCTCCAAGATCAAACCCACACCTTATGAGGAGGTCTTCAGCCCGGATTTTGAGGATATGCCCCGCAGAGTACCCTCCACAAAAAAGTTGGAGTCCCTCATTCATTACACCCCAACGATGGAGCTTGATAACATTCTTGATGATGTTATCGAGCACCATAGATCCCATGCGCATTGAGGGTGAAGAATGACAAAAAATAGAGACCATTTGAAAGTGCTTGAAGCGGGTAGTATTTACTTGCTTCGTGAAGCCTATGCCAATTTCCAAAAAATGGGGATGCTATGGTCCATTGGAAAAGACAGTACTGTTTTGCTGTGGCTGGCGCGTAAGGCATTCTTTGGTCATGTCCCCTTTCCCCTGATTCACATTGACACCGCCTTTAAAATCCCGGAAATGATTGCCTATCGGGATGAGTTGGTTAAACAATGGAAACTAGACCTCATTTACGGAGAAAACCGGCAAGCCCTCGATTCCGAGGAGACCTTTCCGCATGGAAATGCAACCCGACTGGAATGCTGTTCAAAACTAAAGTCTAAGGCATTAAACTCCACCTTGAGCGGAGAATGGCCCCGGTATCGATTCAATCATGAGAGCGGAAAGTATGAGGTAGACGAAAATCGTGAGGCTTTTACGGGGGTCATTGTGGGAGTGCGCTCGGACGAGGAAGGTTCTCGTTCCAAAGAGCGCTATTTTTCTCCAAGAAACCGGGACAGTCAATGGGGTGTAGGAACCCAGCCTCCGGAGTTTTGGAACTATTTTAAAACGGAATTCGCTCCCGGAACCCATGTACGCATCCACCCGCTTTTGGATTGGACAGAGCTCAATATCTGGGAATATATCGAGAGTGAAAACATACCTGTTGTACCGCTATACTTTGATTCTGGCAGCGGGAAACGCTACCGTTCTCTGGGGTGTCACCCCTGCACAAACCCAGTGGAATCAACGGCGAAAAACGTGGCTGAAATCATCGAAGAGCTGGAAACCGGAAAATTCCAACATATCGCCGAACGGTCAGGCAGAGCCCAGGACGCAGAAGACGGCGGAGGGCTGGAAAGCCTCAGACGTGATGGGTATATGTAAGAGGGGAAGGAACCAGAGGTAGCAGAGGAATCAAAGGAAACATAGGAAGGTTGGAGAAGGAACTACAGAACTATCGGAACTAAAGAACTATAGAATAAGAAAAGAGCGGGAAGGCGGAAGCAGAAGATGGTGACTATTTTTTCTTTTCCCCATTCCGATGATTCCTGTAGTTCCG
>CAZRLV010000560.1:0-2093 GCA_964600955.1 uncultured bacterium | reverse complement strand
ACCTCTAAGTTGTGGGCCATGCCTGGCACACATGGATCCCCCGGTCAAGCCGGAGAATGACGACTCGGTGAAGCCCTCTTCTCTTCTACTACCTCGAATTCCTATGCCACCTCTGATTCCTTTGATTCCTGTACTCCTTCAATTTCTTTCCAGTTTTCGATATTTTATGCTTTTTGGCTGACAAGCGTCGGCGCCCAGTCTTTTGATTTTGGCTTCTTCGTATTCACTGAAGGAGCCTTCAAAAAACTCCACGTGGCTGTCGCCTTCAAAGGCCAGTGTATGCGTGGAGATTCGATCTAAAAACCAACGATCGTGGGAGATCACAATGGCGGAGCCTGCGAAATTTTCAATAGCTTCCTCCAAGGCCCTTAGAGTGTTGACATCCAGATCGTTGGTGGGCTCATCCAAAAGTAGAACATTGGCCCCCTCTTTGAGGATTCTTGCCAGATGCACCCGGTTTCTCTCACCTCCCGAAAGCATACTGACCTTTTTTTGCTGATCACGCCCCATGAAATTAAAACGTGAGACATAAGCCCTGGAGTTCATCTCAACCTTTCCGAGATTCACATGATCCTGCCCATCAGAGATCACCTCCCAAATACTTTTGGAATCATCGAGAAGATCACGGCTTTGATCGACATAGCCTAACTTTACAGTATCTCCGACCTTGAAACTCCCCTTATCTGGTTTTTCCTGTCCGGTAAGCATACGAAATAAGGTGGTTTTACCCGCCCCGTTAGCTCCAATCACACCCACCACAGCACCAGCAGGAACCGTAAAACTCAGTTTCTCAAATAGGAGTTTATCTTCAAAGGCCTTGGAAGTGTTTTTGGAATCAACCACAATCGTTCCCAACCTCGGTCCCGGTGGAATATAAATTTCCAGGTCTTTTCCCAGATTTTTAGCATCGGCATTAACCATTTGCTCGTAGGATTTGATGCGTGCCTTGGCCTTGGTTTGACGGCCTTTGGCCGAAGTATTAATCCACTGAAGCTCTTTTTTGAGAGTTTTTTGTCTCTCAGTCTCCTGTTTTTCTTCCACCGCCAGACGCTTGGCTTTCTGATCGAGCCAAGAGCTGTAGTTTCCTTCCCAGGGAATACCCTCGCCCCGATCCAGTTCCAGAATCCAGCCGGCGACATTGTCCAGGAAATAGCGATCATGGGTTACTGCGATGATTGTGCCGGCATAGCGCTTGAGATGCTGCTCCAACCAAAGAATCGATTCAGCATCTAAATGATTGGTGGGCTCGTCTAATAAAAGGATGTCCGGCTTTTTAAGAAGCAGTCGACAAAGGGCCACGCGGCGACGCTCTCCGCCTGAGAGGGTCTTAACAAGAGCATCAGGTGCGGGACAGCGCATGGCATCCATAGCTATATTAAGCCGTGTATCCAGATCCCAGCCGTCTACGGCTTCAATCTGCTCCTGAACCTTACCCTGCTTCTCAATCAGAGCAGTCATCTCATCATCGCCCATGGGCTCTGCGAATGCCTCATTAACTTTTTCATACTCGGCGAGAAGATCCACCACCTCCTGCATACCCTCCTCAACCGTCTCACGCACGGTTTTGGAATCATCGAGAATAGGCTCTTGTTCGAGATAACCTATGCTATGACCGGGGGCTAAAACGGTTTTGCCTTCAAAAGCCGTATCTACCCCTGCAAGAATACGAAGCAAACTACTTTTTCCCGAGCCATTGAGCCCCAAAACACCAATTTTAGCTCCGTAAAAATAAGAGAGATGGATATTTTTAAGCACCGGCTCTTTATCGTAGTGCTTTGAAACTCCAATCATGGAGTAGATGACTTTTTTACCCTCTGCTGACATGAATAACTCCTTAATTAGGTCTTAGAAGACCAGAAAAACAATGCCCGCACATCATAGCAGGAAGATCTAGGAAGGAGGAATCTTTGGATTTTGATTTTCTTTGAGCTGGTTGAGAAAGGCTTTGAGGTGGTCTTGATTTAGGTGAAATAGCTGGTAGATGCCAAGAATTTTCAGCTTTCCCCTGATTTTTTTCAGGACGCGCTGGGCCGTATCGGGACGCCCTTTTTTCCGGTGGATCTCTACGGCGGCCATGAGAATGAGGATTTGTA
>CAZRLV010000559.1:0-2098 GCA_964600955.1 uncultured bacterium | reverse complement strand
TTGGGCCTCGATCCTGGGTTGCAGCTCATTACTAAAGAGGACCAGCTCTCAGAGGCTGTGAGTCAATTTCTTAAAAATGCTGCCTTTCAGGACGAAGAACTTTCTCCAAGGGTAGAGCGACTTTTTAAGCTGCTGCATGGGGTTCATAAAAGTGCAAGAGCCATCCACTCCCTTGCCCAGAAAATTGAAAAGCGTTCCGGGCGTGTAGATGAGCTAAGGGCTTCTCTGATTGAGATCCACGACAGTTCTCAAAAAAGCTTCCCACAAGCTCTCAAGCAAAGAGATCAGCTGCGTGAAACTCATCGAGCGCGCTACGAAGAGGTGAACTACCGTACCCAGGATGAACTGGAACTGCTACGTCAGACGGCACCCATGCAGTCCAGAATTGATGGTTCCTGGGCTACTCATTTCGCGGCGCGCTATCTCACCGGCTATATCCGTAAGGGAGACAGTGCATCCAATCATATTGAGAAAATCCATGTGAATGTGCTATCTGGTAATCGGATTGAGGTGCAAATAACCCTGGCACATATCGAGATTGATGAGAAATTCAACGAGGTCTACCATCGCAAGAAGGTGAGTCTTCAGGTGGTTCCGCGCGTTATTAAGTCACGCAAGAATCATTTTGATTTTATTCTCAGTTCTTTATCGGTTCAATCAGAAGGCCAGGAGGCCATTGAGTTAAAGACGGATCTCGGTGTTGTCCTAGATTCAACCATCTTATTGATGAATCAACTGGTGGAAAGATTAAACAATACTCCCTTTAAAGATTTGCGCTTTAAATATTTTCCGCATCTTTCAACCCTGCGAGTTATCAACGCCATCCCTATTTTCCAGTCTTTTCCGAGCTTTACGGTTTCGCATATCGAACTTGATGAGGCTGGGATCTTGGTTTTTGGCGGAATCCCTGGAAAAGAGCTAGGAAAGTTTCTCGGACTTAAGATTGAGTTAGATGCCCCAGTTCAAGCTATGGCGCAAAAGACAGAAGCCGGTCCAAAGCCAGAGATAGGGGAGTTTTCGCGACGAGATTCGCAAGAAGCACTTGAGTCGGGGAAAGTAAGTGTAAGGGTCCGACAGGAACTGATCTCGAATTTTTATCAGGGCTTTCGCAAGGGGTTTTTGACTCATAATCGTAGACCGCTTACAGATACGAGTTTGCATGGGCGCACCGTTGCGTTTTTCAATGGTTTGCATGATCTTCGTTTGCGCTTTTCAGATCAAGAATTGGTGGATGCTTGGTTTGAGGGCAGTTTACAAACCATCAGCAAGGAAACCTCTGATTTTTATCATAAGGCCATGAAAATTATTGCCCCGGTCCAGGGCTTCAGGCAGGGCCTCGAAGAGGGGGCTGGAAATGTGATTCGTTTTTTAACTTTTGGGGCCGTTGAAATTGAGGTGGACCCCAAGGATTATCAAACCCCAAGCGGAGCCTTTGGGTTATACCTGCGCGGTAGCTCATCCGCCAAGGATCAAAGACTAGAGGTTAGTTTTGATCAGCTGAGCTTGCATGACACAAAAAATCCGGGAGCCCTGCAACCCTATATTAAACTAGCTCACACCGCTGCGGGCGCTGTACGCTTGGTGGGCAAAGCTGGAGATGGTTTGAAAAAAGCTCTCAATCTTCTACCCGGAGTGGATTTCAAGATTTCGGGCGACAATCTCGATGAGACATTTTTGAATTATCTAACTTATTTCCTGGTGGCCCAGATTCGCCAGTCCGTCCCGGACCTCGACCTAGTGCCTTTAACCTATAAAAGCTACCGCTTAGGAATCAAAGACTTCGCTCTAATCGATGGCATGCAAGCCTCCATCCAAGAAATCCGCATCAAACCCAAGTTCCTAGAAGTCCAAGCCAAAATTGGAAAATAGGTGCACTTCCCGTTTTCCTACGGCTTGACCGGGGGATCCACTCACAAGGTCATAAAGATTTTTTCCTCATTCCTAGGATTCCTCTGCTACCTCTGATTCCTATTTTCCTCTTCTCTTTCCCCATTCCGATGATTCTTTAGTTCCGATAGTTCTTCTAGTTCCTTCCCCCATTCTTGTCATCCTACGGCTTGACCGGGGGATCCATGTGTGCCAGGCATGGCCCACAACT
>CAZRLV010000558.1:1289-2100 GCA_964600955.1 uncultured bacterium | reverse complement strand
GACAGCTGATCGTAACCCTGTACCCTGGGAAACACCCCCACGGGCATGGGGAAGATCAAAGCAGCCTCTGTTTTACCAATGCCCATGGGAGCCTCAAGGATGTATACTCCCGGTCCCCTTAGACTTTTCGCCATACCTTGCTGGACTTCATTAGGTTCAAACCCGAAAATATCCTTAAAGGACATTTTTTGATGGAACGATGGCATGATAAAGCCAGCATGGTCCACCGCCTTCGAGATCATAGGCCCGGCAGGACGGGAGGGGTCATCAAAATCGGGACCTGAGCCAATCCAATCGGAAACCGATGTCAAACCTGCCAGAGCAAGCGCTTGGTGATCGCTGACATTGGGCCAATCATTAACGCCAAGGCCCTGTTTAAGCAACCCAACTAAACGGTTTCGTTGGACTTGCCAAGGCACACCCCCAAAACATTCATCCGTACCCAGTCGACCACCAAGAGATGCTTCATAGCCATGATGCTGACCAAGAATTTTCGGAATATATGAGCCTGCCTCCATCATGGCTACTGAAGCTTGACTAACGCCGCCGTGATAGGACCAACATTTTTCATGGTCAGGATTTGTATGGGGTGGAATACCTGATGGAATTAAGGCATCTTTTCCATTCACAGAACGAAAAATCTTTAACTGAAATGTCGGGGAGACCTTGCCCACATCATGAGCGGCTGCTACTAGTTCAGCACCACAAGGAAATATTTTCTGACGCAAATGTTTTGGAAAGCGAGACAGAATTTCGCGTGCCACAAGGCCAACTGTCAAACAGTGGTCTGTTACATTTCTACCTGCCAAAC
>CAZRLV010000558.1:0-1258 GCA_964600955.1 uncultured bacterium | reverse complement strand
GTAGGACATGGCCAAACAATCCTCGCAAGGGATGAAGGGAATCTGCTTATCTTCCCGCTTCAGGCTTTTGGGAGATCTCATACGAGTCCATCGCCATGTTGTAAGCTACAACATGCTGGAAATCCACGGTATTGGTAAGCTTAGGATAGGGAATCGTGCGTTAAATTGCAAGAGATCTTGGCCTACAAAATTTCAAGCGTTGTGGCCATAGATCTTAGTGGTTCGCGAATCTAGGAGGCAATTATGTCGATTGCAGAGCGGCATTTCAAGTGGGCTGCATGCTTTCGCCCTCCTGTAATACCGGCAAAATTCGAGGCCGTTCTGGTCGGGTCGTCTCCAGTTTCATGTCCCGTGACACATAGATTTCCCTCTGGACTGATTGGCTCCAGTCTTTGTCTGCCTAAATTGTATTTTGAAGGCTCCTACCTTTCCCCTATGCTAGAATGGCTTTATGATTCTTACGGGGCCTGAAATCAAAAAGGAACTGGGACACCGTATTTTTATTGAGCCCTTTGATGAGGGTCTTCTTAATCCCAACTCCTATAATTTGCGCCTGAGTGAAGAGCTTCTTGTTTACCGGGATTTCCCACTGGATATGAAAAGTGAGAACCCTACGCGGCCCCTAACCATTCCAGAGTCTGGCCTGCTTTTGGAACCTGGACATCTTTATCTGGGCCGCACCATGGAGCGTACCCGCACCACCGGCTTTGTGCCCATGCTTGAGGGGCGCTCTTCTATCGGGCGCCTGGGAATGTTTATCCATGTTAGCGCCGGCTTTGGAGATGTGGGCTTTGATGGGTTTTGGACTCTTGAGATCACCGTGATTCATCCGCTACGGATCTACCCCCATATCGAAATCTGCCAGATTTTCTATCACGGAATTCAGGGCGAGGTGGTTTCCTATCAATCCAAATACCAAAAGAACAAAGGCGTCCAACCCAGTTTGCTTTATCAAGAATTTATTGAGGAAGATTAGAAGAAAAATTCAGGAGACAGCAGTCAAATTGAAGAGGAAGAATTTTTACGACCATTTGTATGGATTCCCCGGTCAAGCCGTAGAATGACGGAATTTGACTCCCCATTCCGATGATTCCGATAGTTCTGTAGTTCCGTTAGTTCCTCCCCCTGCCTCCTTCCTCACCCTACTCATACACCGGTAGATCGATCATAAATTCGCACCCGGATTCTAGCTCTGGGTTCAGGCGAATCTCTCCTCCATGGGCATCAACAATCTTTCTGCAAATAGACAAACCCAGTC
>CAZRLV010000557.1:0-2100 GCA_964600955.1 uncultured bacterium | reverse complement strand
ATCCTGGAAAAATCTCAAAATAGGGACCCTAGCCATGAGCCGCGAAATTCACTCCTTACCCGGTGATCGGATCGGAATCATGTTGCCTGCTTCTGTGGGGGCTGCTGTTTTATGCATGGCTACCTTGCTGGCCAAAAAAACCCCTGTGATGATCAACTGGACCGTGGGACCCCGTAACCTTGAGCATGTTCAGGCTTTAACCGGAATCGAAGTGGTTTTAACGTCCATGAAGTTTGTAGATCGCTTAGGGGAGACGGACTTGGGCTCCCTTGAAGAACTACTCGTCTTCGTGGAGGATCTCAAAAGCCGTATTGGACTGCCTGCCAAACTGCGTGCGGTGGTTCAGGCCCGGCGCAGGGCAGGAAGAATTTTGAGGGATTTGAAACTGGGGCAGATCAAGGACGAGGATGAAGCCGTAATTTTGTTTACATCAGGGTCAGAAACCCAGCCAAAGGGAGTTCCGCTAACACATCGCAATATTTTGACCAACCTCAGGGATGCTTTTGAGGTTTCAGACTATAAGGCTTCAGATGTGATTCTTAGTTTTCTGCCTCCATTTCATTCATTTGGGTTTGTCATTACCACTGTGCTTCCACTGGTTTCAGGCATAAAAATCGCCTATTCCCCGGACCCCACAGATAGTGCCAAACTGGCCCGTGCCATCCCCTTTTGGAAGGCATCATTGGTTTATGGTACCCCAACCTTTCTCTCAGGAATACTCAGCGTGGCCACAGAGGATCAGTTGGCCACTATTCGAGGTATGGGAGGGGGAGCTGAGCGCTTTCCTGAATCACTATTTGAAAAAGTAAAGGCCCTTACCGCCGGAGCTTATGTAGTAGAAGGCTATGGCATTACCGAGTGCGGACCAATTTTAACCATCAACCGCCTCGACCAGTCCCGTCAGGGTGTGGGACCACCTTTTCCTTCGGTAGAGCTTCTTATTGTAGATCCGGAAACTTATGCCCCGCTTGAACCCGGTTGCACAGGTTTGATTCTGGCCCGTGGAGACAATATTTTTTCGGGATATCTGGGTGAAGACGCTCCCAATCCTTTTCGTGAAATTGATGGGAAACGATATTATGTTACCGGTGATTTGGGGTTTCTAAACGAGAACGGGGCTTTGGTTTTATCCGGCAGAAAGAAGCGTTTTGTAAAGGTTGCCGGAGAGATGATCAGTTTACCCGCTCTTGAGGCGGCTCTCGTTTTGAGATGGCCCCAGGATGAAAACGGCCCCATTGTAGCTTTGGAGTCCCTCGATCGCGAGGATGCACGACCGGTGATTTGTTTGTTTACCACTATAGAGATCACCTTGGAGGAAGCTAACGGCGTTTTGAAGCAATGTGGCTTCAGTAATGTAGGAAAGATCACCCATCTACAAAAAATCAAGGCGATTCCGGTACTCGGGACGGGAAAAACCGATTATCGATCCCTGAAATCGATGGTTGCGAAGGTTTTGGATTGAGCTTTTTTCAAGCTTTCAAAAGCTTGTATTTGAAATTTAGCCAGTTTTCGATATCCGTTTTGTAGTGTTTTGAAAAGCGTCGATCCGAGGGGCCTCCGGCCAGAACCGTGTGAACTTCGCGGGTTCCGAGGTCTGTAATATAGCGATAAGAGGGACAGAAGGCCGATTTTTTTCCAGGGATCTCATACATGGAACCCTGAACCACGGTAGCCCGATTTCCTTCTATTTGGATGGGACCGTAGTCAAACCCCATAAAATTGGGGAGAATCCCATCGAAAAAGAGATTTTTCATCGTGATTTGACGCTCATCTCCCCAGGTCGGAATCTTGGTGTTTTCCAATTTCTTAAGACTGTCGGTCATGATGCGCACAAAGCAGGCCTGACGATCCTCTGACCCATACCAGAGTTGAGAATGCGCGAGATCTGGGTCTAGCATAATGCGATCAAAAACCGTGAAAAAATCAACGATGGAACTGGTTTCGGTCTTAATCAAATCCCAGGCATCGAGTCCAAACATTCCCTTGCCAAAGACTTCGCGCATAATATCAGCGACAATGACCTCAAAAACATAAGCTCCTTGTGAATCTTTGGTATAACAAAGATCCCATTCTTGAAGGATTTTACCTACTGCGGAATCA
>CAZRLV010000556.1:0-2110 GCA_964600955.1 uncultured bacterium | reverse complement strand
CGATGAGCTAATTGCCAGGGCTAAGTTAAAATCTTCTCAGAAAGCCTCGCATGACTCCGTGGTTCAAAGCCAAGAACCCAAGTCAAGTTCAGAATCAGGCTCTATTCTGAAAGAGAATGGACGGGTCGAAGTTCAAGGCGTCCCCATGTTTTTTCAGGGGGCAAAAGACCCTTACGACCCCAAAGGGGGTAAGGGGTGGCGACCCTGGGCCTATTGCGGACCCACATCGCTGCAGATGGTTCTTGGCTATCACGGTGTGAAAAAATCTCGTGACGAACTTGCCTTGACTCGCCTGGACTCCAAGGGGCAAGTCCTTGACAAAGGCTACAAAAGCTCAAGCTTTCGTGGTCAGATGTATGCAAAGGGCCATGGTTCAGCCTATGGCCCCATGGTGCGCATTGCAAAACATTTTGGGTTTAAACGAACCCGACGTATTTATCCTAGTCTGGAACCCTCCAAAACCAATAAAAGCAAATCATCCCTGCGTGAGCTTCTAAATCAGGGCCGACCGCAAATTGTATCTATTCTTGGAGAAGTCCGCTATACCGATGGTTCACGATGGCGCAGCCGTAGTGGCCATATTCTTGTCATTACCGGTATGACCAAAAAAGGTGATATCCTGGTTCATGATCCTGCGAAGTCCGGGGGTAATAAAACCATTCGACAACGGGACTTTCTAAGAATTTGGCGAGGATTTACGGTTGATGTACGAGCCTAAGCTAAAGATTCACCCACCGAGCGGCTTCAGACGTTTTCTTTTCTCGGCTTTGATTTTGGTTTTCTCCTGTGCCTTCCCACAGGCCAGTTCAAATCTTCTGTCTCTAGACCGCCTATTTAAACCAAAGTCCGAAAAAAAGCTTAAGGATAAGCTCCCAGAACCTGCTTTTATTTACGCTCCTCTGGTAGCTCGTGAGGGGAAAAAAGTCCGTATTAGCGCAGGTCGAGTCAATGTGCGGGCGCGAGCTTCCAAGAACGCAAAAATTTTGGGTATTGCTGCCAAAGGTCAGAAATTTCCTTTTTTAGGGCAGGAAAAATCGAAAGATACAGGAACACCCTGGGTTCAGATTCAATTCAAGCCGGTTTCTTCTCCAAAATCAGCAGACACATATTGGGGAACCGTTCGTGTCGGTTCAAAGTTAAGGATTCGCTCGCGTCCCTGGGGAAGGATTCTTGGACATCTCTTTAATGGCCAGCGCGTATTGGTGAAAAAAACCAAAGGTCTCTGGCTCTCGATTGTTTCTGGGGCTCGCAAGGGGTTCTCCCATGCAAAATATATCATTCTAGATGGAAAATCGGCTCCCGGTCCTACAGCACAGAATGACAAGCCCGCTCCGCCGAGGGCATCCAACCCAGAAAAACCACGATCCCCCCCGGCCCCTTATACCGAGGAAGGAGGGGTCATCGTCCAAGGAGTCCCTCTGTATCGTCAGACTCCTCAGGGTTCAGACCCCTTCAACCCTCCCTCTGGAGAAAGTTGGAGACCCAGGTCTTTTTGCGGCCCCACCTCACTCCAGATGGTGCTCGCTTTCCATGGCGTTAAACGCTCCCGAAATGACTTGGCTTTGACCGCTGTAAATGCTAAAGGCAAACTGGTTCAGGAAAATGTTCGCTCAGGAGCCTATAAGGGACAACTTTATCTCAAAGGCGTGGGCGCGGCCTGGGATGGATTCGTAAGAATGGGGAAACATCACGGGTTTAAAAATAGTGAACTTTCACAAAAAGGTACTCTAGAGGATATTAAGAGCCGCCTCAAAGAGGGACGACCACAGATTGTCTCCATGCGTGGACCTTTGAGATATGAAAACGGAGGCAGCTGGACAACCCGCGGACATATTATGGTGGTTACCGGAATGAAGGGAAATGGGGATCTGGTTATTAATGACCCCAACCGTGACGGAGAAAAAATTATTTCAGCTCAAAACTTTCTAAACGCATGGCGAGGGGTTACCATTGACATTAAGAAATGACGTCTGAAAGAGAGATTAAATGAAAACCTATCGACTCCTGACCACCCTCCTGCTAGCTTTTGGCTTATCCGCTCTTGATGCGGACCCCAAAACTCTGGAATTTTCCATGGGAGATGGGTTGGAACAAATAGGATACACACTCT
>CAZRLV010000555.1:0-2117 GCA_964600955.1 uncultured bacterium | reverse complement strand
CCCTTTCGTGTTTTTCGTGGTTAAATCTCTTTTCCTCAAAATTTGATGTTGGCCCCTACTGCGACTCGATTGGCGTCGTATCCTCGGGTGAATTCGTTGTGATTGAAGGCGTCCATGCGCAGGACATAGCTTAGATTCTCGTTGATTTTGCGGCTGGCTTCGAGTCCATAGGCCATTTTGTATTTGTTGGTGCCGGTTTTACGAGCTACACGGCGATATTTCTGGCTGCCTTTGAGGGAATTACGCTCGTCCATGCGATACTCCACCTCAAAGGTCTGAAGCTGGGATTCAATGTCTTTTGTGGGGTCTTCAAAAGACTGATCGAGCAAGGTCAACCTCTCACGGACATGCACCTTGCCGAGAAAGGGACGCGAGACATCCACCGATACGGAATTGAGTGTATATGAGTCCAACGTCGTCAGATTGTCGGTAAAATCCGTACGTCTAAAATCCACATGGGTCAAAATATCTCTAGATTTAAACGTCGTACGCGCTAAAGCAATCAACTGTTTCTCATTATGTTTCCGGACATATTCACCTTTCTTTTCAAGGTGCTTAATTAGAAACATATACTTGGGGCGATCCGGGCGCTGGGTCATTAGGGTCCAGGCGGCATCAAGGGTTTCAAGTGAGTTCGTGGCTCCCAGGGGATTGAGGGTTCGCGAAGAATAGATGACAGAACTGGTAACATAGGGGTCAAACCGATAGGTAAAAGCATGTTCTCGGTTCTTGCGCTCACTCAAAATCCCTGTGAAATTGCTGTATTCGGGGTTCAGGGGCGAGGAAAAACGATGCGAGATTTGCTGCACCTCATTCAGGAAAAGAATTTTGGGGTTTTCATAGTCCATTTCCAGTTCCTGGGCAGATCCATCTCCGCCCACAGTCCCTGAATCCATCTTCATATACTCGGTGTAAAATCTTAGTCGATCATCCATAAAATAAGTCTGACCCAAAAAACCCGTGAAATGAGTGCCCCCCTGGTCATAGAGACTTGCCCCCAAATAATCCTGATCGGCATTACCCACTCCTCGACGTATAACCAGACCCCCCAGAGACAGACCATCCAAACCGGACACAAAATCCTCTACGGTTTCTCCCCGTACTAAATCCACGGTCCATTTCCGCCGCTGAAGGTGGATGGCTGCACCACCCAGTTCCGTGTTTTTCAAACCAAATTCATTAAAAGACGGACTTAAAAAAGAGCCTATTTACAGATAGTTATAGCGATTTTGAAAATGTGCATTTACAACATCAACTTCGCGATCGAGGCTTTGGATGTCTAAATCAAATGTCCCAAATACCTTTGGGTTTTCCACACCCTTGGGAGCGTAACGGACCTGGCCCCTTAGAATCTGAGCCATGCCCGGATCCAAATCAAAATTGTCCAGCGGGAAAAAATTGGATACATCGCGAGCCGTATCCACATTTTGCAGTCTTAGGTTCAAGTCGGCCCGAAAACGCAAACGTGGAGTTACAACCTCAAGATCCCGATCTAAACCCGGGTCTTTAAACCGCAGCTTTTCAGGTTTTTGACGGGTTTGAAAATACTCACGAGCTAGAGCTTTTTGCTTTTCTGAGATCAAGGGAGAATCCATGATCACATCTAGAATGGAATCATCGGTCCCCGCTCCCTCAGTTAACTGGCGTGCAAAGTCTTTTTCAACCTGATTGAAATACTGGGAGTCGTCTACCATTTTGACAAAATCCTGGAGATAGCCAGAGGGCTCAAGAGCGTCTGGCGAACCTAAAAAAGGCAGGAACAGGACGACTGGAATAAGCCGCCTCAAATAGCCTTTAAAAAAGATTATTAAAATTGATCGCAACATTGGATAAGGTTCTTGTATATACAGTGACTTCCTTCTTACCTCTCAAACCCAAATCATTAACCGCCTCCACCCGCAAAACATTCTCTCCCACATCCAAAATCAACGGGATTTGAAAAGTAGGGATCGCCCGATCTCTTGCGATCAGACGATCATTGAGATAAACCAACACTTCACGAATATCCGGGTCATCCACAACCCCCTGAAGATCAACGGCTCGAGACTGGAGCTCAAGATTGTCAAAGGGAAAAAATATATGTAGGGCCGGAGGCAGTTCGGAAAGGGACATGACGC
>CAZRLV010000554.1:0-2128 GCA_964600955.1 uncultured bacterium | reverse complement strand
GGTGGTGTGGGGGGGAAAGCCCGCAAGGGCTTACCTATCCCGATTCAAAAGGTCGCAAAAATCTTACTTCCTTGGATTCCTATGCTACCTCTGATTCCTATGATTCTTGATTTCGAAGATGGATCCCCCGGTCAAGCCGGAGGATGACGGGGGATATGGTCATTGTGGACCCCGGTCCGCAATCCATCTTCCTGCCTAAATAGCCATCTGTGGCTAAACCCCTGGATCCTGAATCAAGTTCAGGATGACGCGGTGGCTTATTTTCCATTAAATCGCTTGATTAAATCAAAATCCGCCGAAAACTGATGATTTTAATAGGGCAGCCCTCAGTTCCGGGGTCTCCTTGCTATAGCCACTCAAACCTGCTGGCAATTCCCAGTTTTATCAATTTTGTCTCCAGATGCTCATAGAGAGTAGTCGTTTTGGCAAACGGATCTACAATCGAGGGGTTTTGTTTCAGATCTTGTCGGACAGAATTTCTTATTATGCAGAGGCAGGGAAAGGAGGTGAATCATGAACAACTTTTTGAAAATCGTTGGAACAATAGCTAAGGATCTGGCAGTAAATGCAGCAAAAGACTATGTGATAGCTCGCGCCAAGTCGGCCGGCAAACGACATGGAGATGGAAAAACGACGAAGAAAGGTAGCTAAAGTGACAACTGAAAAACCTTAAGGCATCTGTAGGCCGCCAGGGCTTATGGGTGTCTTTTTTTATTAGGAGGAACCCATGAACGTCAATAAATTTTTTAAGGATGAGAACTGGACATCCATGCGCGCAACTAGTTATTTATAAAGGATCGGGTTCATTGGGCGGCTGTTAGTATTTGGGCTATTGATATGGTGGCTCCGGTGCCGGGTGAGACAAAAATAGGAACTTATAATCTTGCGACAGGCGAGATAAGGGCGTAGTGATTGAGATTCCAGTTTTCTGATGAAAAGCAATTTTGCTAAGCACGTCTGTCAATTAATGCGCGGGGTGTTCTCAAGCGACCTTTTTACGATGACATACGAAAAGAGTCGAAAATTTAGGGCCAAGCTATTTTCACCTTGGTTGAGACCCCGAGTTTAGAGCGGATCAACTTAGGCCAACGTCTGAGATAGGAGACATCCCGCAGGGGATTAAGGAATTTGCCTGGATGATTTTGAGAGAGAAGGTGGAATCTGATGGTATAATGGAAGTTAGATTTGTAAGGGGAAATCACTGATGGGAACCAGAGTTATTTCGGGAAATTCTGAATGCGTTGAGTTGGCTGAGGAGTGGTATGCTTTGCAGCCTCTTTCAAAGGAGCACGCACAACGTCTTTGGCAACGCCTTCGACTGGAGTGGAGTTTTAATTCCAATCATATTGAAGGCAATACTCTTACCTACGGTGAAACACTTTTACTTTTGATTCATGGGCGCACTCGCGGTGAACACCTGATCCGCGAATATGAAGAGATGCGCGGTCATGATGTTGCCATTGAGCATTTGCGTGAACTTGTTGACTCTCAGAGACCCATCTCAGAGGGCGACATCCGTGATCTTAATCAGATTCTACTCAAAGAAGGGTTTTGGCGTGTAGCTCAAACACCAGATGGAGAATCGACTCGTAAGTGGATTGAGCCAGGTCGATACAAGACTCAGCCAAACCACGTATTAACGGCGGCAGGTACAATTTATCAGTTCGCGTCTCCCGAGGAGATCCCGGCTTTAATGGGAGAATTCGTGAAATGGATGCGGACCGGGCTGAAGGACTCTGGGGTTGAGCTAACCCGATTTCTTGCCGAATTACATGCTCGTTTTATACGAATTCACCCCTTTGATGATGGTAATGGCCGCCTGGTTCGTTTATTACTCAACTATGTGCTTCTCAAGGAAGGGCTACCCCCGATGGTGATTAAAACCCGCTATCGTGATCAATACCTGCGGGCAATAGCTAGCACTGATTCCAATGATTTGGGGCCTCTTCAAATGTTTTTTGAGCAATCCATAAAATGGTCTCTGAAACTTGGTATTTCTGCGGCTTCAACGCTTGTTAATCTAACTTCGGATGATGACGCTACGGATTGAATCCGGATTGAATGATGCAGCCCCTTGTCCTCGAAGATCAATTCCGAGCTCTCCAAAAACTGATTCTTCCAGTTGCGG
>CAZRLV010000553.1:0-2128 GCA_964600955.1 uncultured bacterium | reverse complement strand
AAAGCTTCAACGATTTCTTCTCTGGAAGTCCTTTGCGGTTTCTTGAAACCGAAGTCTCAAGTCCTAAGCCAGTTCCTCCTACAGCCTTGTGGGCTTTTAGGGCTTTAAGCCTTAAATCAGTCTTACTCCGCTTCCGGAGTGTGCCCCCTTGTTCTTTGTCTACTGTGAAGCAAGCTTCTCAGTAGGCATGAACTTCAAGGCTTTCTTCCTGATTTCAAGCCAGTCCCAGTTGCCTGGCACCTTACCCTTTTAGCCTTTTGAACTTACCCCTAGGGGCTTAGTTCTCTTTGCTATCCGTTCGTTTTGAAAGCCTTACAGAGTAACACAGATCTGAAATATGTCAAACATTATTTTCAAAATATTTTTAACCGTCGTCGAAAACCAGCATATTTACTGGGTTTTTTGGTTTAATTTTTTATCCCCCCATCTCTCCGTCATTCTCCGGCTTGACCGGGGGATCCATCTTAAATTCAACTTTTTTTGGCCTGTCGCCTTTTTTTGATCTGTACCTCGGCGCAGCGGGTCCTGACCCCGGTCAATACCCCGTGACCGGCGCCACCCGCGAATTTGCCTCTGAAAATTCGGCTTTGCCGATTCAAGATAAAAAAGTGGCCTATGCTTTTATTCTGACCTGATGGGATCTCTGACTTCAATTTGGGGGAATTTATGAAAGTCGGTATCACGGGTGTAAATGACTTGGATACCATACTCTGCCATCAGCGCCACAATATGTGCATCATGCAGGAGATTTCCCCTCATTTTTACCTGGCCTTTGATGATTTTTGCTAAATGCTCCTGATGATTCTCAGTTTCAGTCAGCACCGTAAGACTTTTTGAGGCTAACAATGCCTCAATGAAACTCCAGGAGTCGTCTAATCGCCAAGGCTTTGGAAAGACTCTTGGATGGGTTGTCACTCGTAGAAACTCATAGACAATACTCCAGGTCAAATACCAAGGAGAGATCTCCTTGCGCCATTGATCTAGCAATGATCTGCATTTTAGATGTGCATCCGAACCACGATCTGCGGCATAAATGAGGATATTGGTGTCCACCAGAAACACTAGCGACCATCCATGGCACCATAAAGGGCATCCCGGTCTGAGATATCTACGGATTCTCCACCGCTGTCAAAAGCGGGAAGTTCCGACAAGTCTTCCTCAGGTTTTGTATCGGGGGTCAAAAAAAGCCTCAAGGAAGATTCCACCATCTCTGACATGGTACGCCCCTGACGTGCAGCCTCCTCTTTTAGACGTTTCATAACCGACTCATCAATATTTAGGGTTGTCTTCATATGGTAAACCATATGGATGATATGGTTATCTGTCAATGTAGTGGGAGAGGATTTACTGGTTGATTTGAGCCCCGTAGGCCCCTCTTCTCCCCAATTCATTTCCTAGAGTTTCTTGTCTTGAACTCGTAGAATAGGGATTCTTATGCGTATCGTTGCTTTTGAAACTGGAGTTTACAGCTACCATCAAAACCTCTCTGCATTTGTGCATCGAAATAATCCTGCCAAACTGATCAAGCAGGCCTTTGGCTCTCTCGATGGTTGTGGCATGTCCTATAGTGAAATCAAGTCTGGTCCTTCTGGACTCCAAGGTGAGTTTCATAGCTACTGGGAAAAAGGGATTGCCGGTAGATTGGATCTGGCGCCCTCTTCAACCATTGCCCATGATCAACTGCCTTTATATTTACGATCCAAAGATCTCTCCAAGTTCAGCCGGGAATCCATCAAACTGCTTAGTTCGATCTTTAGTTCATATTTACGTGAGTTACCCGTGATCAATGCAGAGGTTCAAAACCTTGGCAGCGAGGAGATCTCCATCGGCTCAAAAAGGTTTAGAGCTTTCCATCTAAAGCTCACAAGCAAGGACATGAGCGAAGAGCTTTGGTTTGGCGCAAACCCCACCCAACCCCTGGTGGGCGGGAACCACCACGAGGGTTCCAGCGACACCCTTCGATCCCTACGCTATCTCTATTACTGGGAGCATACAAAGCCGGGTGACAGAGCGAAAATCTTTCGGTAAACGGCAACCCCCAAGGGAGAAGAAACAATCATTCTAAAGAAGAATCAATGGAAGGAAGAAAGTTCACCGCGTCATCCTGAGTCAAGTTCAGGATGACGCG
>CAZRLV010000552.1:0-2136 GCA_964600955.1 uncultured bacterium | reverse complement strand
TCATGGATAGGAAACATACAGGATTCACTCAAAGGATTATCCGGCGAACATTCTTCCCACTGTTTCACATTGAGCAGCCTTCTCCACAGTCGGTAAGTGGCACGTGAAATACGTTCGTCAGCGTTGGTAAAGGCAAAAGCGTCTACAGTCCCCAGGCCCGTTACTTGTAGATCAAGAATTCCATCACGGGATCGCTTGAAAAAATCAGGTAAAATACAAACCAGGGTGGAGGTTGTTTCCTCGGTGCTTAAGCAGGACTTTTTTCCATAGAATAGCTCGGGCTGCATCTTTCCAAGAGAGCCCATCTGAATACGTAGGCTATTTCCATCACGCTCGAGCTTCTCTATTTTTGGAAAGTCCACCAAATCAGGCAAAGGATCCGAAACCGGGATTTCCTCACCATAGCTCTGAGCCCACCAATCATGAAATTTTAAAGCGATCTCACGCGAGTGGATTACTAAAATATTCTCGTCATTTTTCTCCCTCGCGCTTTTGGTCCAATTATGCGACCCGGAAATCACCATGGGGTCAGAATCTGTGCGCGCATCCAGGATGGCAAATTTATGGTGGAGATGGCTTCCGCCCCCGTCTTTTTTATAAGGAATCTCATGTTCTGCCAAAAAATCCCTTAGTCTGCGCTTTTTTCCTGCAACCTGTCCAAGTCTGACGCCGAGAGTCAGGTTGTCCAAAAGCAGGTTTACGGCGATGCCTCGATCCTTTTGAAGTGCCAGGGTATTGAGCAACATGGTATCGCTCAGAAAAAACATGGCGACTTCTATGGAGTGGTTGGCCTCAAGAAGCTTTTTCTGAATCACATGGCCCACATTGTCTTGGGGTGAGAAGTAGACCTCAATACGAGTGCCATCAACCATGACCTCATAATGATGGGTGGTATTCCATTTGTGCTTCTGAAACTTCCCTTCCCACATGGTTTTAAACTCGCCCGCATAAATTTGGTTCAGCTTTTTGGACTGGATATTTATCCCATGGTTGGTGTTTTTGAAGGTACCGCGCTTGGTGATGTTATAGCTGCCGGTCCAGACCCGGTTGTCGTTGATGACGAAAAATTTGTTATGGGACTGACCTGAACCAGAGCGTTCCTGGTAGCGGTCCGTGCGGATTTCTATACCTGAACCAGAGCGTTCCTGGTAGCGGTCCGTGCGGATTTCTATACCTGCCTCACGTAGTTTGAGATAGGCTTCGCGAAAACTGATGCCGTCACCATCAGGGACAAAATCGTCTCGAATATAATGCTCTTCAAGAATCAGGCGTACTTTTTCAGGGCCAATTCTTTTGGCGATATCCAAAATTTTGTTCACAACCGGTTCATGATTAAGCTGGTAAAGGTGCATCCAAAGCCGGGGGCGGGGGTGGGTCAAAACCGTATCGAGGGCCATGAGAAGAAAATGGTCCAATTGGTTGGACTCCGGAGGGTGATTAAAATGAACCTGAATGCTTTCACCCCTGGCCCCAGGGTTAAAGATGGAGCGCAAAATACGACCAATCGCACGTAAAATCCCCTGAACCGTATCGGTCAAACTGGCCTTCTCGCTTGGAAGGTAAAACATGCGTGTTAGAAAGCTTTCCCTAGATTTTTTTGATTTACGCTTTAGCCACTTCTTTAGCTTTTTGCTCTCTAGCCTCAGGTTTTCAACTCTGGCCAATGTGATTTCATCACCCTGTTCAGCAGCATGTAGAGCCCAGGCTTCAAGTTGAGTCTCAAGTTTACTTTGAAAACCCTCGATGTTTTCGGTCTCAGGGTGGTTCATGGGAATCTCTGCGACCAACTGCCGGGCAGCTCCAGGAATAAGGTCATTTACCGGGGGTTTTTCCAAAAAATCATTTTCAGCTAAAAATGATTCCAATTGAAAGTCTTTGAATTCGGAAAGTCCTCTCCAGGGGAGCTCCGATAAGAATTGGTGAAATTCCTGTTCAACCTTCCTCCACGTCAAAAACAGAGACTCCATTTTGTGATGCAATCCATCTTTTTCGACTGGAATTTCATGCTCCTCAAGCCAGGTCATGATGGGCTCTCTCAAAACAGCCAACCTATGGGTTCTTGCAATGGTAGCTGGTAGAGAGTACTTGGAAGAAAGGGCCAAACCTCGATGAACAGAGGTTTTTAAGTCCAGGTTG
>CAZRLV010000551.1:0-2139 GCA_964600955.1 uncultured bacterium | reverse complement strand
CAATCGAGCTTATTAGGACGAAAAAACGCTAGCAGTCAGAATTGAATGGCCCTGTATCGCTGTTAATAAAATTGCCAAAGGTATCCCACTTGGGATACAATAATAGATGGGAGGGAAAATTATGGCAAAAACAGCAATGATCCGGGCTAGAACCGAAGAGAAGGTGAAAGAAAAAGCGGAGAAGATTTTGAGTCAGCTTGGTGTCACACCCTCGGAAGTAATTAATATGCTCTACAATCAAATCATCCTCAAGCAGGGCATTCCTTTTGAGATCAAAATTCCCAATGCTGAAACCATCGCTGCCATGAATGAAGATGTCAGTGGTGAAAAGCGCTATGAGAGTGTTGAGGAAATGTTCGAGGACCTTGGCATTTGATGTATAAGCTAACCCCGACCAAGAAGTTCAAAAAAGATATCAAAAAAGCTAGGAAAGATCCGGGGAAGAATCTGGATGATCTCAGAGTTGTTCTGGAAGTCCTTCAACAAGCCCAACCCCTTGCTCAAAGTTACAAAGATCATTCCCTCCTTGGTAAGTACAAGGATCACAGAGAATGCCATATCTACCCGGATTGGCTGTTAATCTATCGATTGTTTCCACAAGAGAGGGAGATTATCCTTGTGAGGCTCGGTTCCCACAGCGATTTATTCAACCAGTGACCGCTTCGCCCTGGCCGGATGGGTCATGTTGAAAAGGAAGGAGAAACTGGATTGTCTCCGAAAATCCACCGAAACCCTATGTCGTACAGAGGACTCGCGTAGCAAAGATTAGGTCGCCTGGCAGGCAAGCGCGTGGTCGAATGAATTTTCGATTTGTGAGTGCCTGAATTTTAGAAACAAAGCTCCTGGTGCCAAAAGCAATCCCCTCTGATATGTTTGCGATTCGGTAACCTAGTTGCTTTCCAAAACCAAGCTGTCCGTGAGCAGATATCGCAGCATCCACAATATCCCCAGGGATTTTGCCCCCATGCGTCCGGGAAATACCACCGGATTCATAAACGAAAACACGATACCAATTCCAGCCATTTTTTCCCTGAGCAGCGATATCATCCAAAGGTACTAGAAACTCTTGAATGCGGCCAGGGTTTCTAGCCTGCAGTCCCAGTCCGCACCAACGATAGTCTTCGGGCTTAGATACAATGCCAGCCCTCACAGGATTCAGGTCGATATAGGCACTACAGATGAGTTGAGCCTTGTCTTTGGAAATCAAAACCGCCTTGAATCGATCATCCCACAGATAGCCAGACCGATCATGTTTTCGGTTAAACCAGCGGCTAAAGGTTTGCTTCAACTCTTGCATAAAGCGTGACACAGACCGCAGCCGTTTTCTCAACCTTTCCAGTCCCCCGTCCTCATCGGGTAAAATCACTCCACCCGTTGTTTGGCTGCCATTTGGTGGTAATGAGCCTGGCCCATAAATGGCTTGGTATCGGAGGTTCAGCTCCTCAGTAGAAGCATCATCCGCCTCATTTTCCATTCCGGTGACCAGTAAATGAAAATGATTGTCCAGAATGCAAAAGGCGTGTACCTGCACAAAAAAACCAGAAGCAAATCGCTCTAATAATTCAAGAAATTTCTCTTTGTCCGCATCCTCGAGAAGCCGCGCCCGACCAACAATCCTCGACATAATATGGTAGCTTCCCGTGTCCTGAGAAACCCATTGTCTATTTCCTCTAGCCATATCCATCCCACCTTTCTTAATTGGTTCTGGATCAATCCAAACCCAAACCATGAAAGGCAGATGCTACAGACATCCAAGCATTGCTGGAACCCCAAAAATAACTTATCGATATCGATAAGCTGAGCTTATCAGAAACTGGCCTGTCCCCTTATCTTTTTGGTGGAGCAAGATATTTCTGGCAACCCTCTATCTGAGACTAGGCCTCCTAAGCTTTTGGATCGAGTTCGGGATTTAATGCGCTTGAAGCATTATGCGTTTCGGGTAAAACTGGACTATCCTCTAAATTTTCAGGATCCAGGAGTCCTGCCACGTTGAATGCAGTGGAAGAGCAGATGGATTCCAGATCGAGGTCTGGAATGACGGGAATTGGGGAAGGAACTAGAGAACTATCGGGACTAAAGGAATCATCGGAATGGGGAAATGAAAGAGGAAGAAAGATGGATCCCCTGGTCAAGCCAGAG
>CAZRLV010000550.1:0-2166 GCA_964600955.1 uncultured bacterium | reverse complement strand
CGTCATTGAATTTTGCGAAAAACAAAAAGGCAATAGTCCAGAAAGCAATGCCCATTGATCCGATAATCCAGAGGATTTTTGGGCTCACCGCAATGAAACAAGCTTGTCGGTCCACAATCACCTCGGTAAGATACTCTAAGCATCCCAGTAAGGACAAAGGCAGTCGGAGCGACAGACTGCCATAAAATAGGAGGAAGCATGAAATCAGAAAATCAAACCGTTAGTGAGGTTCAGGACTATTATGGTGAGGTCCTGTCTCGTACCGAAGACTTGCAGACCAATGCCTGCTGCTCTCTTGAGACCATTCCCTCTGAGCATAAAAATATTTTAAAAATGATCGAATCCGAGATTCTCGAGCGCTCCTATGGCTGCGGTTCGCCTATTCCTCCCCTTTTGAGCGGTTTGTCGGTTCTGGATCTAGGTTGTGGAGTGGGAAGAGATAGCTTTCTGATTTCTTATCTTGCCGGACCTGAAGGACGAGTTCTGGGGCTGGACATGACCGAGAAACAGCTGGAAATTCCAAGGCGTTTACGTGATGCTCAGATGCAAATATTCGGTTTTGATAAACCCAATATTGATTTTGTTGATGGAAAGATTGAGGATCTTGAGTCCGCTGGCATTGCTTCTGAGACCCTGGACCTTGTTATCTCCAACTGTGTTATCAATCTGTCTGTAGATAAACATCAGGTTTTTAAAGAAGTTTTTAGAACCCTCAAACAAGGTGGAGAGCTGTATTTTTCAGATGTCTTTACAGATCGAAGAGTTGCTGAGGAGTTGCAGTCTGATCCTGTTCTCTACGGAGAGTGCCTCAGCGGAGCCTTATATTTCGAGGACTTTCGTAGAATGATGGAGTCCGTGGGATTTCTGGATTTCAGAGTCGTTTCCACGGCCCCGGTCACGATTGACAATCCTAAGCTCCAGGCTAAAGTGGGTAAAATTAATTTCAGCTCAAAAACCATACGTGCCTTCAAGCTCCACGATTTGGAAGATCGATGCGAGGATTTCGGGCAGGTAGCTGTCTACCAAGGCAGTATACCTGAGCATGCCCACCATTTTGCACTGGATGATCACCACCTTTTTGAAACGGGTCGTCCCATGCTGGTTTGCGGCAACACGGCTGCCATGCTCTCATCCACTCGTTTCAAGGACCATTTCAAAATCCAAGGTGACCGAACCCAACATTTCGGCCTTTTCGACTGTGACCCAACTCCGGTAGCCTTCTCGAACTCAGGGACGGGATCCAACGGTTGCTGTTAGAGGATCTCCTACTGACCAGGGTTTTTTGCTGTAATAGGTTTTTGCGTGCTTTACGATGAGGGCATGGTATTCCTGGTAGAGCCTTAAGTCGAGCTCTAGGTTTTTCTCAAAAAGGTTCTTAATCTCTCTATATTTTAAGCTGGGCTTGATGATATTCAGGGAGGTGAAAAGTCTGCGGGTGTAGGCATCCACTACAAATTCCTTTTGTTTGAAGGCATAAAGCAGGATCGAGTCTGCCGTTTCATCACCCACACCACGCACACTCAAAAGCTCATCACGAGATGGGGTGGATCTTAAAAAGCCCTGAAAATGACGGGTCAGTTCTTTGAGATAACCCGCCTTTTGATTGAAGTATCCCGCCGGTTGAATGGCTTTGCTGAGTGTTTCTAGTTCGCAGGAGATTAGCGGTTCAAGACTGAGAAGCCCGATTTCTTTAAGATTTGAGAGGGCTTTTTCAACCTGGGTCCAGGAGGTGTTCTGGGTCAGAATGGCACCGACTGAAATCTCAAAAATTTCATCATCGGTTCTGGGGTATGAAAAATCACCTCGATGGTAGCCCCGGGGAAGCAACGGCCACCAGCCTTGCGGTCCATAGAGTTCGTAGAGTGCCTCAAAGACTTGAAGGAAGCGTGGGTCTGCCGTCATTTCTTCGAGTAAATCTCGGCCAGTTTCAGTTCTGTCAGGTCAGGTTTTGCAAGATGATAATTTGCCCACAGTCCTATAGATGCCAAGGATGAACATAGTACAAATTGTAAGAAAAATCGAGAAAACATGGAAACTCCTAAAGAAAGAAACCGTCCCTAAGTTAGTTTACCAAAGGCGAAAAGTCAGAGCTACTCAAAAGGTCTGAATTAGCAGGGCGATTGCATCTAAATCTTCGTGTTTAATGTAATTTTTTAATTGGTTTAT
>CAZRLV010000549.1:0-2171 GCA_964600955.1 uncultured bacterium | reverse complement strand
TCTTCAGCGGCAGACGCCACGGTATTGACATTGACATTGACATTCATCTGCTCAGCCGCCGCCGCCATGGAATTGATATCGCTGCTCATCTCACCTGTGGTGTTTCCCACACTCTCCACCTGGACAATGGTGCTATCCACCCCTTTTTGCAGTCGTGTTGAGGTCATGGACATATCATTACTAGACCGGCCTAAAGTGCCTGAAACCACCTTTATATTTCCAATAATGCCCTTCAGATTGTCCTGCATCTGCGTCATGGAAGAACAAAGGGTTCCGATCTCATCTTTGGAGTTAAGCTGAACCTTTTGCCCCAAATCACCCCCGGCGATCTTTTGAACCCAGTCCACAACCAATAAAATGGGTCCTACGATAATCTTGTTGGTCAGCGAGTGGCTGATGACCATGACCAGAATGACACAGCCTACCAAAAGGGCAATTGAGATCCATTTATAGGCATTGGCCTCAGCCAGAACATATTCTTCAGGAATGCTCTGAACCAGCATAAAAAACTTCTTCTTATTCTCAGGTTTGGGAAAAATAGGGGAGTAGGCAAATACCAGATTCTTATCAAGGCTTGTGCCGGTTTCTCCTTTTTGAATGGTCGGAAAAACACTAGAAAAATCATCCTTAAAACTGGTGTCAACATTCCATTCCTTTTTCTCATTCTTGGAATTGGCAAGGTAGATCCCATCTTTATTGAGGAGATATTTTTGCTGACCTACACTGTCGTCGGCCGCATTTCTAAAAGCCGATAAAAAGCGTGTGCAGTTAATATCTACGCTCAGGACTCCTCTTGAGGCTCCTTCATGAAAAACTGGAATGGCGTAGGTGAGCAGGGGGATTCCCTTTCTGTTTTTATGCAGATCTGAAGCCCAGTAATCGCCCTGATCGAGTTTGATAGCCTGATTGAAAAAAACCTCTGCCGAGCGATCTGCGCCCTCATCGCTAAAACTTGCCAGCAGGGCTTTCTTGGAGTCATATTCCACACGTAGGAGTTCCACCCCTGTATCCAGAATATAGCTAACTTCGTGGTAATCCTTACGGACCTTCATCATAGCGACAATCACTTCACCGAGTCTCTCCTGCCAGGTGTCAGTAGTGCTGCCGTCGGTGGGGTCCATTCCCTCGTTATCAAGGGCCCTAAGAATACCAACTGTCGGCGGAGCGCCCTGCAGGATTTCCAGGTCCCCCACCGTGTTTCTAAGGCTCGAAGATTCCAGTTTACTGATGGACTCAACCTCGGTGTGTTGAAGTCGAGTCGCACCAGACCTCAATGCGTCTACATTTCTGTCAAAGCCAAACAGAAAAATGACCAGCGATGAAAATAGAACTGAAAAAAACGATAGAACCAGCAGTTTCCAGCGTATTGAAGAAGATATTGTTTCAACCATGATGGACTACCTCAACTTTTGCTAAACCGGACTGACTACATTGTTATATTGATGCTGATTGCCCCAGCGAAGTCAAAAACTTTTCTTTCTATCTTCTCAGGATGGATACTGAACCCTTCCTGACCTTTACCTGTGCCGTGACAGCCAATACAGCCCGGCTTATAATACTCTGGGATCATGTAGCGATATTTTTGATTTTCAATGATAGACTGGGGTTGACCCGGCTTTTTCTTACTGGTATGCAGGAAATGTTTGTCTATCGTTCCACTTTCCCAGCTGTCTGGCTTGTTATTATGATTGACCAGAAGTTTATTGGAGGTTGTTAATTTGATGACAACCTTTCCACCGGTTAGCGCCTTGAAATTTGCAGCCGCCAAAGATGCCCAGCGTGCCGGTAAAAACTTTCCATCCCATTTGCTGACGTATTTGTTCTCGCCGCCCCAGGTGAGGTCCACATTGCCTTTGACATATTCTCTTAGAACCATTTCAAAAGCCTGTTCAAGATTTTTTCGAATCTTACCCCCAGGGCCGGAATAATCCAGGTTGACCTTTTTCTTGGTGGCTATTTTGTACAGGGTTTTGGCCTGCTTATGCATGACCCTTACGCGTTTATCAATACTTTTAGCCGTAAAAAAGGTTCCCGGTTTATGAACAGCATTTTTGTTTTTTGTAATCGTTGCCCGATAGGCTCGAAATAATGCCGTCAACTCAAAAGCCAGCTTCTCCCAGGGCGATTGCATCTAAATCTTCGTGTTTAATGTAATTTTTTAATTGGTTTAT
>CAZRLV010000548.1:0-2171 GCA_964600955.1 uncultured bacterium | reverse complement strand
TAATCAATGGTAGGGCCATTTGCGCTCAGACACTAACAAGAATCCTCCAAGCTTGGTTAATGACTCCCGTTCTAGCTGGTTTCGTAACCATCGTTTTAATTCGCCTTTTTGCAATTTAAGTAGCAAATTTGGTAATTCAGGCTGGTTAGTAAAAAAACAGGTCTAACCCCAGCTACTCAAGATACATAGAGATCATGAACCGTAATATGTAAAAAACCGCCTATGAATTCTTATCGAGTCTAGTCTTGGTTCTCAGTAGAATGCCTCCAACGCACCCATAGCTCAGCTGGATAGAGTACTTGATTCCAGAACAAGATGTCGTATGCTCGAATCCTACCGCAAATTGATCTCTGGGATTACGACACCCGAAATCACAACAAATGCTGGAGATCGTGTGTGTTTTTACATGGATAATACTTAAATACGGTATTATCCATGCTAATATATACATATGGGTGGGGTTTTATTTAGCAAGAGGTTTTATCAAATTCTTGATGGCAGGGTATTACGTCACTCACTTTCTAATTTCAAAAACCCCAATAATAAAATCGCTGAACTTATCAAAAAAAGGGAGTTGATCCGCGTTAAAAGAGATCTGTATGTTCCGTGCGCAAACCTGAGAGAATTACCAGTCTCAAGGGAGATGCTAGCCAATCGGATTTACGCTCCATCCTATATCTCTTTTGACTACGCCTTGATGAAGTATGGTTTGATTCCTGAGAGAGTTAAGACAATTTCCTCGGTTTGTCTTGGCAGGGGAAGAAAATTTCAAAATTACTTTGGACTCTTCAACTATAAGAATAATCCGAAAGAATTCTTTTCTTTGGGTATGTCGATTCATTTAGGAAAAAGCTATTCCTACTTAATCGCCACACCTGAAAAAGCCCTTTTGGACAAGGTGATGAGTCTTCGAAGCTACCCTGTGCGATCTTACATAGCCATGCAAGATTTGCTTTTTTCAGATTTGAGAATCGATGAAGATGATTTCAGTTCATTGAACCTTCACCACATGAAACAGTTGGCAGAGCTCTCTAACTCAGAGAAGGTTCAATGGTGCACCAAATTATTAGGAAAATTTCAAAAATGAGGCATGAATCATGAATGACGCCGTCAACAAGATGCTAGCCAAATATCAATGTCAAAGTGAAGATGATTACGAACACGCACTGAAAGAAATTCTTCAGGAAATCACGCTCTGCGGTTTATCTGACACAGATTTTTTTGACTTCGCCGCCTTTTATGGAGGAACCGCTCTGAGAATTCTCTATGGGCTTCCACGATTTTCAGAGGATATGGACTTTACATTGATTCAGCAAGAAGAAAACTTTGACTGGACCCCCTATCTTGCCTCTATGCGAGAGCGCTTAGAAATCTATGGCTTTAAGATCGATGTTGCTATCAAAAATAAGTCGAGAAACTCGGCGGTTGAGTCTGCTTTCCTGAAGGTAAATACCCTAGAAGCGCTGATCAATATAGATCAAATCGGCAGCGGCTCTGCCCACCGGAAACTAAAGATAAGACTGGAACTCGATACAGCTCCACCCCAATTCATAAAGACTGAATTTGAGCCGGTTTTGCAGCCAACGATCTTCTCCGTCAGGGTCCCCGTGAGAAGCTATTTATTTGCCGGAAAAATGCACGCGGTATTATGCCGAAATTGGAAAAACAAAACCGGCAACCGTGCCAAAGGAAGAGATTGGTATGATCTCATTTGGTATTTGAAAGAAGAAGTCCCGCTAAACCTGCAAGAGTTGGAAGCCAGGATGAAACAAACCGGTCACTTAGCTACGGGAGAGACCTTGGATCAGAAGCTTTTCTGTCATCTATATGAGGAGGTATGCTCAAACTTAAATACAGATGCGGCTAAAGAAGATGTTCTCCCATTTCTCGAAGATAGCTCAGATTTAGGCTTCTGGAATCCTGATTTTTTTAAGGCTCTATCCCGAAAAATTCACTTTGAGAATAACGAGTAAGAAGAATGCCCTAGACTCAACCACTCAACGCCACATTGCTTAAGAACTACTCTCCGGGAGAAGTTTTGTTTGTGGATTTCTCCAGCAAGTAGATTCCCTACCTGGGCGAGAGAAGCGGGAAGGCACTAAACTTGTCGAAAATACAAGACCATTTTTAGGCCGCCTTAAGGTGCTCCCTCCTGCTAATACCACTTTTAA
>CAZRLV010000547.1:0-2179 GCA_964600955.1 uncultured bacterium | reverse complement strand
TCTACTGCCAGGAGCCTCATTTAACCTGGAGTTATAGAATTTGTTGATCTCCGTTTCGCGTCCAGCCAAAAGCTTCTTGGCACTGAGTATGGGCTGGAAGAAAAAGTGAATGCGGTTATTTGGAAATTTTTTATGTAAAAGCTCCAGATCTTTTCGTATTTGGGAGATCTCTCTTTGAAGGCTATAGTTTTTTCGCAGACTAAAGAGACTTATTCTTCGAAAGATCTTGTGAAAGAGAAGTGAATCATTCAAAAAGGGAACCCGTGTGATCCAGCGCATTTTTCGTCGCTGCATGGTGGCCACCAACCCCACCTGGTAGATATCATTAAACCCCGATAGAAAAACAATATCCTCAATTGCTTCTGGTTTGAGCGTAAGAAGATCTTTAATCTCTAGCTTGAGATCTTTTCCAGGAAAGGATAGATCTAGAACCGGGACCTCCATTTCCTTTTGCAGATGAAGTCCAATCCGTGAGCTTTGTGGAGCCCCAAAGCCCCAGGCCACCGAACCGCCGCTAAAAACCAGAGTCTTCCCCGGAGCCTCTGGGGGTGGGTGAGAGATAGGTTCTCCGCCTTTGCGAGTCATTTCAAGGACATCTGCATCATAAAAAACCAGGGATGAATGTATGGGATTCTTGATCCTATAGCGCAGATAATGATGCCCGCGAGTCAAACCCTCAAGCAGCAGTAACCCAAGAAAAACAGAAAAAACCAAAAGCAGAAAACGCATGGGATGGGGAGAGATTAAGAAGAAGGAATCAAAGGTAGCAGAGGAACTAAAGAACTATCGGAACTAGAGGCATCATCGGAATGGGGAAAGAGAAGAGGAAACAATAGGAGTAATGGAAACAATGGGATCAATGGAATGGGGGGATAAAAATCCGTCATCCTACGGCTTGACCGGGGGATCCACTCAAATGGTCGTAAAAAGTCTTCATTTTGAATTCTGACTTCTGTCTCCTTCTTACCGCAACACCAGAATCAGGGCATCTAGTTTTAGATTGCCGAAATTGCTGGTGACTTGCGTGGGGCCGGAGTGGATCAGGGTCATATAGATGGTCTCGGTGTCCGCAAAAGGGCTGGTGGGAACATTGAAGTCAGCCAAATGGTCGATGCGCAGGGTTCCGATCAGCCTGCGGGTTGGTTTCAGGGGTGTGGAAAAAGAAGAATCCCTGAAATTGATCTCGGTTTGGATTCCATCAAATCCACTATCGATTCCTGAAGGAGGCTCGGTTCCCGGGGCGATGGTGTTGAGGATCTGTTTATCATCCACCAGAATCTTGTATTGTCCCGAAGCGCTGTCATCGGCAGACTGCAAGTATATGTCGGCTGTAATGGCCCCGCCAACGGCTGAGCCTACCAGGGCTTGAACATCTACGCGCCACATGAGATCAATTCTCTCTCCTAAAACAATATCTGTCGTAGCCGCGTTTAATGGAGTCAGTAGTAAGACTCCGTTACCCAGGAATGGTGAGTGGAATCCCTGTCTCTGAAAGGCCCAATGCGGTGGCCAAAATTGAGCTGGATGATTCGCCGCAGGAGTACGATTTGCGATAGGCCCCGTAAGAAAAGAGTCAATCTTGACGGCGTTTTCACCTTCAAGGACGATGATTCCATTGGCGGGTCCGGGTGAAGCCGCTGTGGCCGCCGAAAGAGAACTTTCCAGTCCATTGGCAGTGGCTGAGATTTTGTAGTAATAGGTTTGCCCAACCGC
Source organism: uncultured bacterium (assembly GCA_964600955.1). Classification (GTDB taxonomy): domain Bacteria; phylum Muiribacteriota; class UBA6191; order UBA6191; family UBA6191; genus CAZRLV01. The sequence goes on along the minus strand of CAZRLV010000547.1, from coordinate 466 downwards.
CAAAGCCGCCGAGGCATCCGTGAACTGTACGGTGTCCGGGTCAGGGTTTTCATCGATAATATTATGTCCCACAGCCACAAAACCACGGTCTTTTTCCTCAGATCGATAGAGGTTATAACCGTCAAGACGACTGCCGGAGATCGCAGTCCAGGTAATAATGATTGACCCAAATCCTTGTCCCGAAGTGGCGCTGAGATTTTTTACCGTGGGAGGAGGCACAGCGGCACTGACCGAGGCGATATCCGAACGGGCTGAGATATTGCCAAAATTATCCCCGACTTTCACATAGTAAAAATCATTTTCTGAGCCAAAGGAATCAAAGAACTCAGAAATGGGAGTGCTGCCAATATTTTCCAGGATGCCGACCAGATCATAATGTCCAAAGATGTTTTTTGCCCGGTAGACTAAATAGGCCCCTGAGATGAGATCATCCTGGTCCACCAGAATCGATCCGTCGGTATTGGCC
>CAZRLV010000546.1:0-2182 GCA_964600955.1 uncultured bacterium | reverse complement strand
GGAGAGCAGATCAGAGTGCGGGGTACGTGTTGCCAGCCCCGTTGAAGGTCCACGGCGGTGTACTACAAAAAACACGCCGGGAACCTCACCAAAGTAGGCCAGCCCGATCATCTCATTCATCAATGAGAGTCCCGGACCTGATGTGGCTGTCATGGATCGCGTGCCTGCCCAACCAGCTCCAACTACCATTCCTGCGGCAGCGATCTCGTCTTCTGCTTGAACGATGGCAAAGGTAGCTTTACCATTTTCATCAGTTCTAAGCTTGGGTAGATAGTATTCCATGGCATCAGCCAGCGAGGTGGATGGAGTAATAGGATACCAGGCCACCACCGAGGCGCCACCGTAGATGGAACCCAATGCGCAGGCGGTATTGCCCTCGGTAATGATTTTGCCCTTGTTTCCTTCTGGGATCGATTCAAGACGGGCCAGATCCTGAGATTGACCCGAATTGCGAATTTCATTGAATCCAAGCAGAACACAGTCTGCGTTGGACTCAATCACATCTGGTTTCTTTCCAAAGGTATCCTTCAGGACTTCGCGAATCACCGAAAGACTGACCCCAAAAAGTGCTGCAATGGCCCCCACATAGACCATATTTCTTTGTTTGATGCGCAAAGGCCCGGCTTTGACATTCTCTTTAACGAGTTTTTCCGCTGGAATCCCAATCATCTGCAAGTTTTTGGCTTTGGGAGCCTCGGGGCTCTCTTTTGAGCTGTCATAAAGAACGAGCCCCCCATCGCGGACCTTTTTTAGATCCTCTTCAAGTGTGGCCAGATTGAAGGCAACCATGACATCAATGACGTCCTTGCGCCCGCCATAACCGGCGGCACTGGCTCGGATCTGGTACCAGGTGGGCAATCCCTGAATATTGGAGGGGAAAAGATTTTTGGAAGAACAGGGGATTCCCATTTTGAAGATGGACTTAAAAATGAGATTATTTGCCGAGGCACTCCCGGTTCCATTCGCGGTAGCAACACAGATGCTCAAGTCATTAATTTCAGGCATGATCCCCCTCCAAGATAGAAGCGTAGCTAAGAACTCCCATATCATGACAAAATGACACCTAATGTCAAGTTTTCAATGTCATAGTGTCATAAATAGCCTGAATGATGTTTGTCGGGTAATCCCGTAGTGGAAACCCCCACGGGTGCGTAAATAAAGGGTTTTTTCGGTATTTGAAAACTGGAATAGTCCTTGCTGAATCAGTTAAAATCGTCCCTTGATTATTGGATAGCATTTTTTAAGGAAGGCTTTTATGGTTCATTCACTTGTTGTTCCCCAGCATATTGTAGAAATTGTTAGTGATTCTGGAGAAGGGGCTCAAAAGGCCGGGCAGAGTTTTGGTGCTCTATCGGCCAAGATGGGTAATGGAGTTTGGACCGTTGAAATTATCCCGGCAGAAATTCAGCCTCCGGCACGCTCGCGCGCAGGAGCCTCCGGTATTCGCATTCGTGTGGGTTCCAAGCCGGTTACCAATATGGGTGACAAGGCGGATATTGTCGTGGCTTTTAATGAGCAGGTTCTCTACGGCAGAATTGACCAGAATGCTTACCGTGAAGGGACTGTGGTTTTGCTTGAGAAAAAGTGGGCAACCAGTGATGTAGAGGAGATCCGTACCCAGTACCAGAATGCTGTAGAAGATTTTCGTAAGCGCGGATATCTGGTCTGCGAAGTCCCCATGGAGGAAGAATGCCTGAAGCTGGTAGCTGATCCCACTAAAGGTAAAAATATGTGGGTTCTGGGGATGCTATCGGGAATCTACGGACGGGATATGGAAAAGGCCAGGCTCCAGATCCAGAGGATCTTCAAAAAGAAATCAGCTAAGATTATTGAAAATAATATAAAACTTCTGGATTCCGGTTTTGCTTGGGCCAGGGAGAATCTCGACCTATCGTTTGAGATTCCAGCCTCAGGTGAAAAGCGTGATCTTGTTGTTATGAACGGAAATGAAGCCGTTGGAATGGGGGCTATTGCGGCGGGAATTGAAGTTTGTTCCATGTATCCGATCACGCCTGCTACGTCCGCCTCTCACTATCTGGCAGATGTTTTTGAGTCTGCGGGCGGGATTGTCCATCAAGCTGAGGATGAAATTGCGGCCATTGGGTTTGCCATCGGATGTTCCTATGCAGGTCAAACGGCGCTTACGGTCACCTCAGGTCCCGGAATGGCTTTGAAGTCAGAA
>CAZRLV010000545.1:0-2190 GCA_964600955.1 uncultured bacterium | reverse complement strand
GAATAAACCTGATCGGGGCTTAAGCCTCCTTCAGCGAGAATCGAAGAGCTGTGGCTTTCCCATCCTCGGATCCCCTGATCGAGGTGGAAGGCGTAAAAACAGTCTCCGGGTTGAAGAATGAGTTTTTCAGGGCTAAAGCAGTTCTTCTGGTCCTGGCCCAAGTGCGGCTGGGACATGTTACGGGTAATGATCTGGCTATTCTGTCTTGATTGAAGGATCCAGCTTCCAGAACAGCCGAGCTGGAGGATTCCAGTGGATTTTTGAAAGCTACCGTAGAGTAGTTCCACTTGCGATAGTGATTTTTCCTCAAAAAGTTTCTGATTGACTTGTTCAAAAATGAGCTCCAAAGGGGCTTCTTTTTGCGTCAAAATATCCAGATAGGACTTTAAATGAATGGCAGATAATGAGGCGACAATTCCTGTTCTTGAAATGCAACCCAGATAGAAGCGAAATCCATCAGGATTTGATGCACAGCTTCCAAAGCGATTGGAAGATTCCCCACCTCCTTCGGTGGAGTAGAAAAATTTGCAAACTTCTGAATCCTCATCCAGGTTAAGAGGTCCCAATTTTGCCTGGACCTGCCTGGCAATGGATAGCTCAGCCTCCAAAGTTTGTGATTTTAAGCGATCCTCTTGAAGACTGCATTTTTCAATCAAATTTCTGAAAAACCCTGTAAATACTTCAGCTAGCTCAGCTTTTTTCTTTATTTTAGTTTTAAATTCAGCTTGAAATGGTAGCGAGATCTGAAGCTTGTTTTTGACAAAACCAGACAGCTTGCGATCCAATGGCACCAAAATCACATGGTCGTCTTCAGGTTTCGGGGCTTGTCGCAGGTTCCATCGCAGGTCATAGTCAAGGTCACGCACAAAATAGTCTGCTTCTTCAAGGTAGTAATTCATCTCCTTGGAAGGTGTGTTGAGGATGCGTTGGAGACCCAGTTGGAGATGATAAGACAGCAAGCGGTTGGCAATGGTTTGATCAAAACCGGTGATTTCATGTTTGAGTAAGGTCAATTCATCCTTGATATTCTCTTTGGAAAAAGGCTCCCGTTTCTCGGCAATCACGAACGAAAGGCAGTCTGATATTTCCTCAGACAGCACTTTCAGAATCCGGGACTTAATTTTGAAAAAAATGGCCAGACTGATAATGAGCCCTAGAAGAAATAGACCCCATTTTCTATAGAGTTTTCGACCTGCGCTTTGAAAGTTGCGGGTTAGAATGATAGTGCCGTTTCCCAGACTCGCAGAAAATCTGGCGCTGGCAAACCAGGTGTGTCCAGGCAAACTATCAAACTGAAAATGAGCTGAGACTCCGGGGCGCAGCCGACCGGTTTCCATAAATTTTACAAACTCGTTTGGAATTTCCTGAAAATTTTGATCTTCAAACCCATTTGAAGAATGCAGAATGGGAGAATTTTTAGGGAAAATCAACCCCGAAGGGTTTGCGATGAACTGACCTCCTGAGAATCTCAAAGTTCTTGGGTCATGCAGAAAATGGCATTCCAGATCATAGTCGCTTTTTGTAGATCCAAGTGTCTTAATGAGAAAGGACCGAGCAATCAGGGCAAGGTTAATCCGCAATCTGGGAACTTGTTTGGAAAGGGCGTTCTCGCGAAATCCAATCGAGACCGGATCGCTGATTTTCCCTTCACTCCAGAGCCTCCATTCCTCATCCGTAAGAAATTTTAGTAGGATAGCTCTAATTTTATCTTCGGAGCTCTGAGTCGATGGAGTCTCGGAGTTGATCAGATCCAAGAGAGCCTGTTGCAAATTCTTCAGTTCCACGGAAAATTGCTGCTCAAGAGCCTGGATGCTTTGAGAGTTCTTTTGGAAAGTAGTTTTGATGAGTTTTGATTTTTCAGTCTTGAAAACCTGAAACAGGAAAACAATCGTAAAAACCAGGCAGGTGAAAAAAACCAGATCAAAAAGTCGCTTAAGATGAACGGTAATACTGACCCGAAACTTTACTTCTCCAGCCTATTCCAAATTTAAAGAAGATTGCATCTAAAACAGAACAGTCTGATTAATATCTCTGAAGAAAGGCTGTAAGTGGATCCCCCGGTCAAGCCGTAGGATGACGATATGGGGCCGTGGGATGACAGGATTGGATTCCCCATTCCGATAGTTCTTCTAGTTCCTTCTCCCAAAATTCGCATCATTGACCCTGTTGACCTTCTCTGTTAAACTGCTC
>CAZRLV010000544.1:1242-2194 GCA_964600955.1 uncultured bacterium | reverse complement strand
TTAGAAAATCCACAGCGTCTGGGTTCATGATGACATCGGCCAGATTGTCGGGCTGGTTGGTCAAGAATAAATCCGGGTCAATCTGTCCGGAGGCCGTGGTGGTGAAGATGTCCTGGAAACGTGTGTCTGTGGGGTCGTAATTGACCTGTGTGTCTCCCGCCCCAAATACCGTGCTGTCGAGGATCTCTCCAAAATCATTGATGTTTAGGGCCCCGTTGGCGATCACGGAGCCAGTCGTATCGGTGGCCGTCCAGTTATAATTATTGGCATCGACCTTAGTAAACGACCAGGTCACGGTTTGCAGTTTTTGTTTTTCCGGGTTATCGCTGGAATTATCGCGATAATTGATAAAGGTCTCAGCTTGCTCGATGTTTCGCATGCTAGAGCCTGAATCGAGATTGGATGAATAAGTGACCTCGTCCGTAGCCACGGCGAACTGCTTTCTGTTTTCTTGAAGATTTAGAGATTCCAGAGTTCCTGAAGTGTCTACAACAAAAGTACCCGTATCATCGCGTTTTGCCATCCATCCCTGAATTCTCAGGTTAGAGCCGGACATGACCAGGTCTCCCGTAGCATCGACCTTAAAGTTTCCATCGCGGGTAAAGAGGTTTTTATTGCCATCCCCGGCGACGAAAAATCCATCCCCAGTAATGGCGAGATCTGTGGCTACCCCGGTTTGCGTGGTGGGACCTTCGGTGAATACCTGCTCAATCGTGGGCCCTTGAATCCCAAGTCCAATCTGAGAGGGGTTTTTACCCCCTACTCGACCTGTAGGTGAATTTCCTTCTGTGACTGTATCTGAAAAGAGATCCGAGAAGATGACCCTGGATTTTTTAAATCCCTGGGTACTGACATTGGCTATATTATTACCAATGATGTCGAGTTTGACTTGTTGTCCCTTAAGACCTGATATTCCCGAAAATAATGCTCTGGATAAACCCATATTTTTCTC
>CAZRLV010000544.1:0-1232 GCA_964600955.1 uncultured bacterium | reverse complement strand
GCTAAATCTGAAAATCCCTCTCCTGTGGCTTTCTCTCGTCCATTTGAGAACTGAGCCCTCTAATCTTGATTCCCCTTGGATGGATTCGGGTCGGTACCCGGAACCAAGGTCTCTGCTCCCTTAAATACGGGTTCCTGAACATCCGTGATTTGATTCATCGGAATTCTTACAGGTCCCTGCTCCGTACTCACCACCATAACCGGTGTCTCAGATTTGAGATCCACGCCGGTTACACGTCCGCTAACCGGCTCTTGCACTACTTCGCCCTCTTCATTTTCCACATCTTTTAACCCGCTGACTTCTTTGCCGATCATGGATAAACTACCCACTTTGGTATTGGACTGATAAGCCAGCAGCAGATTCGTTACGTTTTCGCTGACATTGGTCATTTGCTCTAGAGAGGAAAACTGCGCTAATTGGGCAATGGACTCCGTATTATCCATGGGTTCCAATGGGTCTTGATGGCGCATCTGAACCAGCATCAGGGTTAGGAAATCATCTTTTCCCAGTACATTATTGGGAACCGCGCGCTTATTTTTTTCCACCGTGGGTTCCGGACTGGCTAGTAATGGTTTTACCTCTGGCATGACTGACTCCTAGACATATTGATTGATCTGATGTTCCTCAAGATCGTCCATGGGGGGTTGTTCACCCTCTTCTTCCATTGAAAAGTCTTTTTGGTTTCGAGATCTTCTGCGTCTTCCTTCCTGGTCTTGGCGGTGTTTGGCCTGTCGATCTTCTGAGCCTTCTTCACGTACTTCAACTTCGACTTTGTTCAAATCCAGTCCCTGTGCTCGAAAAGCTTCCTTAAGCGAGGTGATATTTCGGTCTAAAACCTCTTTAACTCCTCGAGAGTCCGCCTCAAACAAAACTCGCAGTCCATCGCGTTCCTGGCGCACTTCAAAGCGCAGTTCACCCAAAGAATCAGGTCGCAGAGTCATGCGAATGGAGGTGATGCGCGGTGGATTTACTTTTTGAATCTGGTCTACCACCTGGGTCATAACCATGCGGCTCTGCGTGGGGCTTAGGGAAGGTTTCGCGGCTTTTTGAAGCGAGTTGGCGCTGATTCCTCCCAGCACAATTTTTGCGGCTGAACCGGGGTCCTTTGCCAGCTCAGAATTTGCCTTTTCAGAGGCCGAAAGAAAGTCTGTACTATGCGCCTTAAAGCTATTTTTAGGCTTGGACTTCAGGGTCTCCAGGATTTGCTCTTTTTTGGCTTCTTCTTTTGAAAA
>CAZRLV010000543.1:0-2209 GCA_964600955.1 uncultured bacterium | reverse complement strand
CGTAGATACGTGTTGGTAATGAACCGAATTATCTAAGATCTTGCTTGAATCAATGGCCTGGTGCTCGAAGGCTCTCCCTGTGAGAGTGGCGGCTTGAACCTTTTGACCTGAAAGGGTTCCGGTTTCGAGATGATAGGCTTGGATGGAACCGTTTTTTAGTTGTTGCCCTCCAACCTGCAAGTCCTGAATATGGGTAGTAAAAAGGACTTGATCGTTGAGGTCATTTCCCAGAACAGAGCCATTGAGAAGGCTACCTTCACTCAGAGAAGCCTCTTTAAAATGACGTCCCAGGATACTGGCATCCATAAGATGACGGGTCTCAAGCGCCCCAGTATTGAAATGTTTTGAGGTTAGTGAATCTGTACGAATTTTGTCTTTGAGAATACTGCCATCAGTGATGGCGTCATGAGTTGTGCCTGAACCGGAGATATTTGAGATTCCAGAAGCTTTACCGCGAAAAACTTTAGCATGCACAGCACCAGAAGAAAATACCGAGAACTCCTGACTGCCCCCTGAGTTGAGGATCGCAAAAATTGGACGATTTTGACTGTCTTTCTCGGGATGAATGGCAAGAGCCTGTCCGGGGGTGGTGAATACCTGTTTTCCATGCAGTCCTTTTAAGGCTGAGGTTGTTTCAGGGCTTTCTACCACCGTGTTGTCAATATCGAGGCGAGCCAGGTTATAAACCGCTACGCCTCCAAGGACATCATGACGGTGGAGGTTGTCTGCATTTTGACCTGTAATCAGCGTGGAAAGATCTCCAGGAGTCATCAAAATTCCCGTGCCGGATGAGAAATCGTTTGCAATGAGAATTCCGGTAGAATTTTCAATTTTAAGGCTTGAGGAAGTCAAGTGCGAGGTTCCTGAAAAATGGATTTGTTCTTCGCGGGTAATTTTGAAGGAACCCGCATCAATAAGAGTGGTCCCGACGGGTTGAGAGCTTGATAGAATCGTCAGCTGAGACAACTGGATCATCTGAGCCGTGACTGGACTCAAAACTTCTAGACTCTCCAGTTCAGACTCAGCACTTGGATCGACGCCGATCTGGTTTTGTAAATCTAAGAGATAAGGGGAGCTAAGAGTATTTTCGGTTTCGAGGCTCGAAGAGATTTGCAGGTCCTGGATTAGACTAGAACTGGAAGGGTCGATCTGAAAACTGCTGTCGTCACGGTCAACGAAGAGACTGAATTCAAGACTGGTGGATTTCAGTCTTTGTGCAGACAGTCCGGAGATGACCAGAGACTTTGAACCGAGATCACCAATGACTGCCGTTGAAACCAGGCCAGAGTTTTCGCTGAGGATAATTTCGTTGCCTGATAGGTTTGAACTGAGTGTCACTGTGCTTGAAAAGCTCAACTCTTCCTGGAAGTTCATATCCTCGTGGACATAAAGATTTCCATTCGCGTCAAATCGGGCTGCGGTTTCCACCTCTCCTGGATTTAGGGATCTCAGAGCGATGAGAGAATGCGTGGAGATCTTGAGTTCGTTCATCGCTACATTGGCGTTGAATTCAATGGTTGGCCCCGAGAGTTGCAGCCCTCCGCCAATCTCAAGGTCCTGAGCGAAGGCGTTGTTCTCCAAAGTGATGGCTCGTCCTAAAATATGACCGGTGTTATCTACGGTAAACACTGGACCCGTGGTATTTCGCAGCTCAAGCCCACTCTCAAAAATCAAACTTTGACCTATGTCTAGCGTGGTTTTGCCCTCAAGTGAGGCATTGGCGACAACATCTGCCCCAATGGTTAATCCATCTGAAACGGACAGGCTTTGCGAGACTTCAAGAGAGTTGGTGAGGGTCAGTTCGTGAAGCCGTGAGTCTTTATCCGGGTCAATCACATAGCTGGGATCTTCAAAATCGATGATGCTGCGCGTGGAGATCTCTTCATCAGAGTTGATGGGTCCAGAGATTCTGGCGTCACCTCCATGGGTTATTCCGCCGCTGAGGGTCATTTTTTTGCCAACAGTGAGATTACCTCCATCACTGTTTGAGGGAGGTATCAGTTGCAGGGTGCGCATCAGGCTTGAACCACTGGGGTCAAGTTGGTAAGTGGGGTTATTCAAAGCAAGCAAGGATTTAGCTTCCGAAACATTCAGCAATTGGAGTTGAGAGGCTGTGGTAAAACACGACACGTTCCAACTACTCCAGCTGTGATTAAGGGCAACATGATTATATAATTATATAATTATATGGTTAGGCCGTAGCGGTATG
>CAZRLV010000542.1:0-2216 GCA_964600955.1 uncultured bacterium | reverse complement strand
CCTCTGCTCCGTTTGATTCCTTCCTATCTTTTACATGTCTCCTCTAAAACATCTCGCTGGGTGGCTCCACATTCTGTGGTGCCACCGAGCTGGGTAAATAGTTACTATGTTCGCGTAATTTACATTTTAGGCATGTACTTCTTAGGGAATACCTCTTTGAGGTAAAACTCACTGAATTTGAAGCGCTCTGACTGATAGATGTGACACATCATGCAAGAGCCCGGAGCACTTGGGTGTTTGGCTTTGCGTTTCGTGGGCATCCATTTCGGATGAGGAGGAATACGCACACCAGAATAGAACTGGTCTTTGGAACGCTCCAACTCATGGCAGCTGGTACAGTCCTTGAAATCGCCATCCATACGATGAGGCGTATAGGGGGGACTGCCGGCGTTCATTTGCCGAATTTTATGTGGGACATAGTACTCTCCGTAGAAGTCCACCAAAACATCGTAGCTTTTACGTTCTTTTCGTTTTAAATTCTTGCTGCGAATAAATGTGTAGTTCTCTGAAGCCTCCAGAGGGGACCTCCATGAGACAGAACAGAGTATTCCCGCTAAAGCAGATAAAAATACTAACCCAGTTAATCGTTTCATTTCACACTTCCTTTATATGATAACCAATGTCGTTTCCTGGACAATTGGAGATACAGTTCCCGCAAAGGGTACAATCCATAGAAATTAGTTTTGAGGATGCCTTATCCTCACGAACTTGCTCAATAAGAGCCTGCAGATCACCGGATGCCATACAGTCCTGTGAGCATTTTTGACAGCCTGTACATCCGTTTCGAACCTCAATACCAATCAATCCGGCACGATTTAAAAGTGCATAGAGAGTGCCTGATGGACAGAGATATCGACAGAAAAAATAGTCCTTTTTCCAGGCTTCGAGAGCAAGTAGTCCCAAAATCAGCAAAAGCCCGTAATCTTTGAAATATTGGAGAGAGCGCAGACTGGCACTCATAGGATTGACCGCCGCCCAGAGATTGAATCCAGTGATTAATGCCAGTGCAAGTAACCCAAAAAAAATAAAGACTCTCAAGGGGTTTTTTCTTGCATTTTGGGGAAGTGATTTGCCGGGTGTCACCGCACGGACGGTTTCATAGAGCAGGTTCATAGGGCAGACCCAGGCGCAAAAGCTTCTAGGCCTTATTAAAAGATAAATGAGAAGGACGACCAGTCCTCCTGCCACGATGTCACGGGGAAGACTTAGGGTTGCCAGAATTTGTGAGATCATGGAAAATGGGTCGGCCAGAGAAAGCTGGAAGGACCCAATGGTCAGGGTTGAGCTATCAAAGCTTCCCCTCAGGTAGAGATGTTCGGGTAGATAAAAAGGAATAATAAACAGCCCCAAAATCAGGATTCGCGTCATAAAGCGCCAGGGCTTCATGAAGTTTCCTTAAATCGATAGTGCTCTGGTTCACCAACCAGAGGGTAAAACCCTCTAACCTTGATAACGGGCTCATCCTGAACGCAGGCCTGCTCACAAATTCCGCAGCCTGTGCAAAACGTTGGATCAACCACGGGCACAAAATGGACATGCACACGAGTTCTTTGATTGACGCGCTTCTCAAGCTGAATGGCTTTCCCGATGAGGGGACAGCGGTTGTAGCAGACTTCACAGCGCAAACCTTGAATGGCCAGACATCCTGCTGGATTCACGATTTCAGCCGTGCCCATCACCGCATCTTCAATCTCTCGCTGAGATAGATTGAGAGCCTCCGTTGGACAGGCCTCTACGCAAGGTTGATCCTTGCATAAGATACAGGCAGCGGTACGGGACTGAATGAAAGGAGACCCCCGGTCAAATCCGTCCTGGCTAACCTGAATTGCCTTGAGAGAGGCACCACCCCTTTCCTGCTCAGGGCAGACAGAGCCACATTGACCACAGCGAATACAGCGTGACAGAAACACGGCTTCAGCCAAAACCGATTCCATCAAATTGCCCCGATGATTTGAACCAGCCCCAGGAGGTCTCTGCTTGGATGTCTTTCGAAAAGCAAAACCACGAAAAAGGTGAGCCAGGAAAAGTAGAACTACAAAAAACCCAGACCGAGAAACCCTGAGTTCGCTGTCTCTATCATCTCCCTTTCGCTCAGACATAACGGCCTTTCTTTTCTAACTTGAAGCAAAATCCAATTAGGGGGAAGAATACAGAAGACAGAATTCAGGAGTCAGAATGAGAAGAAAGAATTTCGAGCTGTTTAATTAACGCTTGAC
>CAZRLV010000541.1:0-2230 GCA_964600955.1 uncultured bacterium | reverse complement strand
GAAAATCCCTCCGTTTTGAAGACTGACGACGATCCCTGAACCGGCCTGAAGGGTTCCTTTGGCCTGAATATCCTTCTCGTCAATATCAAAGGTTCCCGCTTCAGAGCTAAGATAAAAATGCCGTGAAGTATAGGACCAGCGACAGGGGCGAAACCCATTGCGATCCAGCCTTGCCCCAATGGTCCTTCCATCGCTAAACGAAATTAAAGCGGGGCCATCCCAGGGCTCCATGGCCCGACTCCAAAACTCGTAAAAAGAATTTGACTTTCCAAATGGAGGAACTAATAGAGCTAAAATATCCTCAAGGTCTGGAATGCTTGACCTAAAACGTAAGGCCGCCACCATTTCATTGAGATTCCCAGAGTCACTCAGACCGGAATGTGTAAGAAGGCCATCTTTGCGATCTCCGAGGTTTTTTTCCCTGGAGTAGGCCCAGGAGCGGTTGCCGGCAATGGTATTGATTTCACCATTATGTCCCATCAGCCGAAAGGGTTGGGCTTTGTCCCATGAAGTGCGGGTATTGGTGCTGAAGCGGCGATGAAACAGGGTAAAGCGGGTCATATACTCAGGGTTTTGTAAATCCGGGTAGAACCGTACCAGATCCGATGCTTTCAGCATTCCCTTATAAACAATGGTTTTGGAGGAAAGCGAGGTGAAAAAAAACTCACGCACAAAACCTTTTTCCCTCATTTTTGAGCGCAGCATTTGTCTGGCGTCAAAAAGGAGGCGATCAAAGGAAAAACCTGTAGAGCAATGCGACGGCCGCTCAATGATGGCATGTAAGATAGCCGGGGTGCTTTCACGGGCCAGAGTTCCCAGGACATCATATTGGGTAGGAACTTCACGGTAAGACAAGATTTTGAGACCGTAAAACTCGAAGGTGTTCTCAAAGACACTGAGGGCTTGACGTCGTCTAAATAGATCCGTGGGAGCAAAAAGTGATGCCACGGCCACTTTTCCCTTCTCATACCCCAGAAGTTTAAAGGGAATATCGGTCATGATTCCGGCTCCATCGCCAGAAACCGCGTCGTAGGCACAGGCCCCGCGGTGTTCAACACAAGACAATGCGTGCAAACCCTGTTTGAGAATATCGTGTGAGGGGGTGTTGATGCGGCTGGCCACAAAACCGACGCCGCAGGCACTCGATTCTCTAAGTTCCCGAAAAAGACTTCGCATTTTTCTCCCGAGACAATCTCAACGCGTACTATAAAGCCCACAGGCCATTTTCCGCCACCACCGTCACCCTATGGTAAGCTTAGAAAATGCACCTCAAAATTTCTTGGATTACGATTCCAGTGCAACAATTTGAACCCTGGAACGTAGTTATAGACCGGTGAAGGGAGAAATAAAATGAGAGCATTCTGGATCGGCTTTTTCTTGTTGGCGACTTATTCTTTTGGTGGTGAGTCTTTTGGCGTTCCAGGGGGTTCTGAGGTCAGAAATTTGGACAAAGTTTTTGAGACCCTTCAAGAGGAAAACTATGATCTTGAGCTGTTGCTAAGCTTTGGCACATCATCGGGTGGTTCGGCAGGACATCTGGCTCTTTCACTTCGCGATGGAGAAAAAGAGACCGTATATTCAGCCAACTTCTATGCGGATCGTGCTGAAGAACACGCGGATTATTATACGGAAAAACTCGTACCCGCCATTCCCAAGAAAGAATATATTTATTCTCAGGCTTCTACCCTTTCACCCGATGCCGTCTTTGGCCTTGACTATGGTGAGATCTTCAAAAGATCCCTGATCGGCATTCGTATCTCTGGCGTGAGTGCAACCCAAAAAGAGGGAATTAGAGCCTTTTATAAAAAACTCAACCAGGATTATTCAAATCAGGTTGTGAGTCCGGACTACCACCGCGGCGAGGTGGTTTACAACTATATGAAGCTTAATTGTGCAAAAACTGTAGCCCAGGCCCTGAAATTCGGGGCTGACTTTCAGTCCGTAGAGGTTAAGGGAAACCATATTTTTTCAGTTCTTCCCGGTTCGAAATATCTTTTTTCGCATGTGCCTACAGCCACAGCCATGAATATTATCGAGGTGCTGGCAAAAGAGGGACTCGGCTTTAGCGTTGTGCTCTATAAAAAATTTGAAGGATCCCAGTACCTCGATTCAGAGCTGAATCTGAAATTTAAGGACCTACCCAATCGCTTTCCATCCTTCAAGTCCCTGGACTTTTTCAATGGCTCCACAAAATTTGAGTCCTATAACAATCTCAAAGCCATGTATCTTC
>CAZRLV010000540.1:0-2235 GCA_964600955.1 uncultured bacterium | reverse complement strand
GAGTATTCAACCCAGCCTTGCGGAAGAATCCGCCTTCCCTGACATACACCATCATTGATGTATAAGAGTCCGATGCGTGCCAAATCTTTGGGTGAGATAAAGAGATAAGACGAGCCCACAAAATTTCCTGAAGAATCGCGTTCCCAGGTGGCTGTACTGACAGATAATGGGTCGAAGAGTTCCTTCCAGGGGAAATTGTCCCATTCGTCTTTAGGCAGCCCCACGCGCAGTGCTTTAAGTAAAAGGTTAGTTTCTCCGCTTGAATAGCAAAATCTCTGTCCGGGTGGGAGCAGAAACGGCTTTGAGCCGGCCAACCCCCCCATATCGTCAAAATTGGTGGTGTAGAGCATGGCGATAACATCGCTTTTTAAGGGGTCATATTCATAGCCCTCTTTCCAGGCAAGACCCGAACTCATGCGCAAAAGATGACTCACAGTGAGTGCCTGTCTTGGCTTAGCTTGAAAACTTGGCAGATATTTTGAAATGGAATCCTCTTGCGAGAAAAGCCCTTTTTTTACGGCGATGCCAACCAGGGCATTGGCAACGCTTTTTGAGACCGACCAGGCTCTTTGGGGTTGATCTGGCTTAAAACCATGGGCATAACGCTCATAGACCAGATAACCATCTTTGAACATCAAAAAGGCGTTGGTATCAAAGTCCTGTTCAGAAAACAAAACATAATTGAGAAGTTTTCCAAATTTCCGAGGATTAAACCCTGATTCCTTGAGTCCTCGCCTCTGCCAGTCCCTTTGGGGGAAATTGGAAGCCTCCGCCAGGGAGAAGCCCAGGCAAAAAACCGTGAAGATGCAACAAATCCATAGAGGTTTCGTAGTGGACTTTGGATGCACTCTCTTTCCTTATTTTCCCGATTATTTCTACTGGCGATTCTGGTTTTTCCAGGCTTTAGCGATTGGGATTTGAGTGTCAGACAGCATGCTCTGAGTTTCTCAACTCCTTATAAAGACTCATTTTTCGCTTCAATTGCAGGCACCTGCGGCCTGGAAAACATACCATACGAAGATATGTCGGTGGAGGTGGAGCGTAAAAAAGTGCCCACTTTGGGGATGGTCATGGGGACTCTGGCCATAGATCGGGGCTTGCAGCGTGATCGACAAGGCCGTTTGAAAAAAGCCCCTCTGGCTATATTTATTCCTGGTTCTTTTGTCAATCTCGATGAACGTCAACCCAATCGTTGGCTGGATGCTCTAACGCGTATGGGATATCACACCGTGGTGGTTCCAAACCCCCTTGGCACAGACTTTATCTCCAAAATTCCAGCTCAAACCTGGGGGTCCTTCATTCCTGAGGCAGAAACTCTTTATGATGTGATTCGCAAAGTCCATGCCCAGCTCAAGCGAAAAGGCGCTCTCTCGGGACCCGTTCGCATTGCCGGGGTCAGTTCGGGCGGCTTCTTCGCTTCCATGGTGATCGCTCTGGATGCTGAACACAGAAATCCCGTAATTAATACAGATGCCACAATCGTATCCCCGGGTTTTCACCTGGGTCGCGGTATGGACCGTCTGGACGGATTTGTAGAAGAATTGCGCGCAGATTTTCAGGAGATGTCCAGTCTGAGAATGCTGTTCAAATTGCGCAAAATCTGTCGTGTTGATGATCCAGTCCACGCCGAGCCGGATATTTTAAGAGATTCCAAGGGAATTGTAAGTTTCGCCGGGTTTTACGAAGAGCTGGTCAGCTCAGTTAAGAAATATGATGATGTCAAGCATCTGAACAACGTGCCTAAAAACCCTTTTCCATGGATGAACAATGAATATCGTAAATGGCGCGATCAAATGACATTTGCCAAGTATTTTGATGATTTTAACCCTGAAGGAAAGGCCATCATTCGCAGCGAACAGGGACATTTATACTACTGGATTAAGCGGGCTTATGCAGCAGGGTTTCCGTCGGTGCGTGTTCTCACAACCACGGATGATTTTTTTAATGACCCCGGAGCTTGGGGTCCCCTGGTATCCAATCCTTTAGCCCATGGAATGGACGGGACCTACGGTCTGATGCTCGATGCAGCGGCCTGGGATAGAATTCAAAACGATGTCATCGTCCTGAAAAATGGTGGACACTACGGATTTCGTAACACAGCCTGGTTTAAGGTCTTTTTGCAGTTGGCTTTTGGGACTGATCACGGAGCGCAAGTGCGTCAGGATAGATTTGAAAACCTGTATTCAGAAACTCTGGACAACCAAAGTATAAAAAACCAAGCGGATTCGCGGTAAG
>CAZRLV010000539.1:0-2240 GCA_964600955.1 uncultured bacterium | reverse complement strand
TCCGGGTAACTGGTAACACAGTGACTTCCCCGAACCCGTTGGAAATATCGCGATAGCGGACTCGCGGGCCATCAGGCTTGAGATCACCGGCTTTTGTCCCGCTCGAAACTCATTGAAGCCAAAATACTGAGACAAGTAATTTTCTAACTGCTGATCCATTTTTTCTCCTCATCCACGGACTATGATCGAATCTCTAGGGCTTCAAACTAGCACGCGTTTTGAGTTGAATGAACCCCAAAAATAACTTATGGATATCCATCAGTTAAACTTATCACCCGGATTCATCTTCTGGACTCAGAGGTTCAAATTTTCCAGGCTCCATGGCTCGAAGAACTAGCAATAATCCCATGGCCAGAAATGGAATAGCAGAAAATGCTATAAACAAACCCCGAATCCCCAGAGTGGGTTCCAATACCCCGCAAAGATTCATTCCCACGATGGCACTGAGTCCCAGTGAGACTGATGTCACCAGAGAAAGCCCCATTGTTTTTTGTTCGCCTGGGAAAAGATGTTCTACATAATCAATGGAAGCCAGATAAAATCCGGCAAAGGTAAAGGCATGCAGAATTTGGAGCGCCATGACCTCCCAGGGTGCTTGCACATGCCCCATGAAAAAAAGTCGCAAGACCGTGGCCAAAAGAGAGAACCCCATCACCATGAAACAATGTTTTCTCTTAAACAAATTTCGGTAGAAATACAAAAGAATGATCTCTGCTACGACCGCCACCAGCCAATAGACACCGATCCAGCGAAATTCAACTCCAAGATCCTCTCGAAGGAAAATAGAAAGAAAGAGCATCAAGGGGGCGTGAGACAATGAGCGTAGAAAGATAATCCCCAGAAACAGGCTTTGCTTTTTGTTGAGTCGCCTCGTTTTTTCGGGTTTCGTGGTTTTGTTAAAAGGGGCTGATTTTCCAAGGGAAAAATAAAAGGGTACACAGAGAACGGCACAACAAACCTCATCCGGTCCCAGACTTGGGATTCTATCAGATAATCCAACCCCACCCCATCATCCTCCGGCTTGAGCACAATAGCGTTTAGTTAAGGATTTAGATATGAAGAACCCTGAGTTGATGCATAATTACAGGATGGTGGAACCCCCACCGCGTCATCCTGAACCCCCACCGCGTCATCCTGAACTTGATTCAGGATCCAGGGGTTTTGCCACGGAGAACGTGAAGAAGCAGAAGATGGATTTCAGATCGGGGTCTGGAATGACGAGACTTTGTGGCATTCATGCACTTCTACGGCTTAACTAAATACCATTGCGGCTTGACCAGGGGATCCATCTTTCTCTTCTCCTCGAATCTTTCTGACCCGTTCCCATTATCTTTGTTCTCAATGGAGAAAATCTTGAGGGAGGAGGATTTAATCTATGCTTCGGGGTCAGAACCCGCTACACCGAGGTACGGAACCGTCTGAATTTCGGAAAATTATCCCTCTCATGCCTGAGTTTATCCCATTGGCAGATATTGTCATGCCGCGGACTCTTTTTCTATAGTCCAGCCTGGGAATACGAGCACAGCGGGATGACACCTCAGCGCGCGTGCTAATACTTTTGCTCTTTCAACCCCCAATTTAATACGGTTGTGCTCGATAGCCGAGATAGTGGACTGCGGAATACCCGTCATCTCAGATAGTTGATTTTGACTCAGCTCTTGTAGCTCACGAATGATCTTTAAGGACTCCCCTACAGAGACCTCTATCCTCTTTTTCGCCCTTATAAATTCACTCATCTCATTTCCTCCGGTAATCATGGGGAGTGACGCTCATGACCTGGACACGAACTTTATTCCCATTAACTCCATAGATTACTCTGTACTGCCTATTGAGCCTGGAAGAACGACACCCCTTCCATTCACCCCTGAGCGCTTCATCTTTGAAACCACGGATCAACTTCAACCCTTCAGGCCCGGAAATAAAAACAATGTCCTTCCATTTTTCATATCGCTTCAGTATTTCAGTGGGAAGTGATTGGAGTTGTTTCTCAACTCTTTGGTGCTCGTAGATTTCCCACATACCATTTACAGTATAAATACCATATATAGTATGTCAAGCGTCCATAGTCGTAAAAGTCGTATTGTCTTGGCTCGCCCCCTTCCCTTATAGAAAAAACCCCCCAGGTTTCCCTGAGGGGTCATCTCAATCTTACGATTGACTTCTTCTTGCGAAGAAGCTTTCAACGATCGGAGCGAAGTTCGGTAGCTCCTGCGTTTTTCCAGCTTTTGGCTTCCTCCCTA
>CAZRLV010000538.1:0-2254 GCA_964600955.1 uncultured bacterium | reverse complement strand
AGAAAGATTTTTCCGACCATCTGAATGGATCCATCTTCCTCTTCTCTTTAATTTCCTATCCTCTTTCCCCATTCCGATGATTCCTATAGTTCCGATAGTTCTTTAGTTCCTTCCCCAAACTCCCTCCCCCTGTTAAACTATGCGACCTATGAGCCCCTCTCTGTTTTTTCTTGCAGTTGTGAGCCTACTTTACCTGGCTCTGGCACTTCGTCTTAAAGGAAGTGTCGTGGATCGGGTTGTCATCATTGGTTTGCGTTCTCTGTTTTTCCTTTCTCTGCTCACTTTGTTTTTGTCTCCTCGCTTCGAGATGGTGTATCAGGAATGGACGGACCCTTTATTTATGGTCTTGGAGGATGATTCTCCATCGTTGAAATATCAGGACTCGTCGAGGTCCAATTCATCCGAGATCTCTAAGCTTGAGGGTTCCGGTGATGTTATCCGAAGGAAATTCTCAGACAATTCGGTTCTTAATCCCTATTCGATCAGTTCGCAGGTGAGTTCACTCGCACAGGACAGTCAAATTCGCGCGGCTATCCTGTTTTCCGACGGCAACGAGGTGGGCGGCCCTTATCAAGGTCGATCCGCTGTCCCAGTTTTTACGGTTGGAAGTGGATCAGAATCTTTTCCCGATCACCAAGTTTCTCTAGATACTTTTCCCAGGCAGGTGTTTTTAGACCAGATGATTATCTTTCGGGGTCAAATCTTGAGCAATTCAAAACAGGCGGTTTCCGGTATTTTGCGCGTACGCATGGATGGCAAGGTCATTCTTGAAGAGCCTCATGATTTAGCCCCAAACAATAACTCTAAACCAACGAGTTCCACTAGCTTTTCCTTTTCTCATCAGTTTCTAAACTCAGGCGAGAAGAGAGTGAGTCTGGATTTTGAAGCTCTGGGATCAGAGAAAATCACAGCCAATAATCGCATTGAGTTTTTTTTAGAGGTTAGCGAAGAGAAAAACCTGGTTTTAGTCCTTGCCGGTGCGCCGAACCCAGATCTTGCCTTTTATCTGAGGGAGCTCAAAGCGGACCCTGCCTTGCAGGTGGAAACACGTTATTTGAACGCTCGCTATCCTATAGTGAAACCGGGTGCCAGCCTGAGAAAAAAGCCTTCTCTTTTACTTCTTCATCATCTCTCCTGGGATCGCATAGGCCCCATCCTGGAGGGTGAGAGCCTGATGGAAATCCCTCGTCTAATTATCCCGGGTCTTGAATCTGAGGTTTTGTCTTCCTATCAAAAAAACTCTTTTTTTGCCTTCAAAGGTCACAAGCCTTATCAGGTCGGAAAAATCCGTTCCTGGGACTATGTCCTCAATAAGGGGCAGTTCCCTGCCTTTCGGTTCTATGATCATGAGGGGTTTGAAAAAACGGTTCTTTCCTCCTTTCCGTTGTTAAAGGAGCTTGGCCCTCCCATAGAGACAAGACGTGATTCTATCGTGGCATTTGAGATGCGCATTGATGCTCGAAATCACCCCTTGGTTCTAGTTCAAAGAAAAGATCCGGTTCAGGCCTTAATCAATAGCTCTGATCTTTCTAGAATTGCTTTTTCTCCATTGGCTCGTGATGAGCACCAGAGTTTTTTCTCGCGCATGGTGCGCTCTCTGGCGGGTTGGCTTATGGATGTAGATCGTGTGGGTGGACTGGAGGTTCGAGTGCCTCGCATTCATTTGGTTGAAGGTGAGACGTTCAGGGCAGCGTTTAACGGTCCATCTCGTTATCAGGTGAGTCTTATAAAGCGTGGTGGTGCGCGCCTGTTTTCAGCTCCGGTTCCCTTAAAGCTTGCAAGGAAGCTAGAGGTGGGTAACTATCAACTGCAAGTGCACCAAGGCTCAGAGAGGATCAAATCATTTCCAATCCATGTGGGTTTTGATCCAAACGAATTTCAAAAAACTGGAAAGAACGTGAGCTACCTTGAGGACGTTGCCCGTCGGTCCGGGGGTCGATATCTGGGTTCTGAACCCGTGGATCTGGTTGAAAATCTACCTGGAAATATGTTGCAGAAAAAACTAGAATTGAGGCATGAAAAGGTGGACCTACAGGAGAATATTTTTCTAGCCTTGGTATTACTATCTCTGATATCCGGCGAGTGGATTTACCGTTATATAAAGCGCTTGGTGTAGATTTTGGCAAACCCCTATCGACAAGAAAAGCAGCTCCTTGGAATGAGCCTGATAGAGGCTGGCCTCATCACTCGCGAACAACTCGAAAAAGCATTAAAGGCCCATAGAAAATCTGGAAATACTCTGGGATGTACCTTA
>CAZRLV010000537.1:0-2255 GCA_964600955.1 uncultured bacterium | reverse complement strand
GAAGTAGTTTTAGCTAGAGACCAGTGGGGAAATCCAGAAACTCAAAGCTCAGCCCAAAACGATCTTCTAGATGCTCCCCGATGGCTTTTGGACCCAGAGTTTCACTCTGGTAGTGACCGGCTAAAATCACATTAATTTCGTTTTCTTTGGCGACATGGTACATATAATGATTCATTTCGCCCGTGATAAAGGTATCAAAGCCCAGCTTTTGAGCCTCATATAGCCCTGATTGGCCGCCGCCGGTAATTAAGGCGGCTCTTTTTACCGGCCCCTGAGCAAAGGCATAGGACCGACAGGCCTTTCCCAGCCCAATTTCAAGTTTTTTAACAAACTCATCAAATGCGATTCCACCGCCGGGAACGGTTCCCATCAAACCGATAGGGCTTCCCTTATATTCCCCCATGGGCTGTGATTCACGAAGCCCCAGGATTTCAAAGAGTTTTTGATTATTTCCACAACGGGGATGAATATCCAAAGGCAGATGTGAGGCATAGAGAGAGAGGTTTTGGTCAAAGAGAAATTTAAGTTTGGTTTTCATCAGGGGGCTAATGCGATCCTCGCGACGATAGCGCCAGAAAAGCCCGTGGTGCACGAAGAGGAAATTACAGTCCCGCCGCACGGCCTCTTCAAAAACCTCAAGGCTGGCATCCGTAGCCACAGCAACCTTGGTAACCTCATCCGCACCAGGTACCTGCAAGCCATTCACGGAATCATCCGCAATAGGCTGCGGCTCAAGATAGTGATTCAAATACTCAACCAAAGTAGAAAGCTCAATCATTGCCATAAATTTTCCCGACCTTTTAAATGGATCCCCCGGTCAAGCCGTAGGATGACGAAAGTAGAGAACTATAGAACTATCGGAACTACAGAATCATCGGGATGGGGAAAAGAAAAAAATAGTAACCCTTCTGCTTCTGCATTCCCGCTCTTCTCTTATTCTATAGTTCTGTGGTTCCTTCTCCCCTACTCCATCCTTCTTTCCCTCTCTATGAAATCTCCAATTCCTCTCCCTCTTTATAGGTTTTTTTATCCTTGGGCCAGAAGCGGGTTACCCGTAATTTAGGGTCTAGATTTTTGCCCACAACCTCGCTGTGGGTTAGCAGACCTTTTTCGAAGCTGTGAAATAATGCGACTCCATTGGGAACTCCGTAATGATGCAAACTCGGAAAGCTTTTGGCGGCACTTTCGAGGTGTTCTTCCGTGGCATGGATCGCCTGATTATAATGTGGCAAAAGCGCGATATGGGGCAAGAAGCCGAGTCCGGCGGTACTATTGACCTGAAAAACCTTTTTACTAAGCGGGTGTTCCATAGGGTCCAAATCATCCGGGGCTTCCAGGATATCGGACAATTCAGAATGGTAAAGACCCGGATCGTGCAAAAGCATGGTTTTAAACTCATCGATTTCATTTTGTGAGAGGCTTGAGTGAAAATACTTCCAATGCAGGAGAATCTCACGAAAAAAGATGACATGCACATAAAAGGCATTAACGGCTATGGAGCCTGCTGAATAGCCCACCAGAGTTTTTCCCTGGCGAAAAAACTCTTGAAAAGTCTGATCCAGCCCATTTTTAAACATAAATTCAAAATAAGGTTCACAAACTCCTGAGCCGAGCACAAAAATATCAAAATCCAGGATCATGCGCTTTAGAGCGTCCAAATCCTTTTCTTTATGAAACTCCACCAGGGTGATGCGTTTTTTGGTCAGGGGTTGAACAATTTTCTTAAAGAGCTTCCAATCATTGGGCAGTTTGTGTTGAAGGTGGTGGAACGGGGCAAACCCAATGCTAGGGTTTTTGATTCCAATTTTATCGAAAACCTTTTTTTCCGTGGCTTCCGTACCCATCTCTCCGGGCTTTCCGGAGCCAAACTGCACAATATATTGGGTCATTCCCTTACAGAACCCAGCCGGAGCTATCAAGCTTGTAGCTGATAAGATCTTCAGGCTTAAAAAATATCTCAAGCTCTCTTCTGGCGCTTTCAGAGCTATCGGAACCATGCACCAGGTTTTTACCTGTGTACTGTGCAAAGTCTCCGCGGATTGTTCCGGGCGCGGCTTCCTCAGCCCGTGTGGCTCCCATCAGTGTGCGACACAAATCAATAGCATGATCGCCTTCCCACGCCATGGCCACCACGGGGGAAGCGGTAATGAAGTCCACTAATTCCTGAAAGAATGGTTTTCCCTCGTGTTCGCCGTAATGAGTTTGAGCCATCTCCTGGCTGATTTTCATCATCTTCATGCCCACCCGCTTAAAGC
>CAZRLV010000536.1:0-2266 GCA_964600955.1 uncultured bacterium | reverse complement strand
GAGACGAAATCCATCCTGAAGTGAGGACATCGCCTTGAAATCCGAGCGAACCTCGTCGGATAGCTCTCTTAGCTCATTAGATATTTCACGCACGCGATCCAGTGCGCCACCGGTTTCCACACCTGCTTTTGCCTGCCCCATCTCCTGCAATTCGCGCGAGAGATTACTGGCCTCACTGACGGCACTTTCGAGAGCGGCTGCGGCGTCCTCTGCGCTACGCAGTTGTAATTCAGCCAGGCCAAGGGCCGAGGCAAAGTCTTGATTTGCCGACACCACGGATGCCGAACTATCCCCTTCTGTGATCCACTTTAAGGACGCAGGCCTGAAAACAATGGAACCCTGATCGACGCGAAAATATTGATGGAGATCGCTGCGCTTCTTGAGGGTAAGGCTTACCTTTTTTTGGCGGGCTTCCTCTAAAAGGACAGGGATGAATTCACTTGATCCCAATCGCTTTGAGGCTTTTTCAAGCGACTGCAACCGTGCTTTCATTTTCTGAGGGCTATGAACTTCACCGGCAAAGCTCTGCTTTAATAAAGCCTCAATTTTCTGAGGATGACCCTCGGTTTCTACAAAGGACTGAAAACTCAGTCCGGTTTGGGTTTCAAAATCCTTGATTTCAGCGTCTGGCAAGCTCATCCCGGCAACCGAGGTGATCTTTACAAGAGGATCCAAAGGCTTACTAAGCTCTGGGGATTTGGAAAACTCGCGCAGCATCGACATGGTTTTGGATTTTTTGGCGTCTGCAACAGCCTGGGAGATGGAGGAGCTTTCATAGACCTGATCCAGTCTGGTTTTTAGAAACCTCAGGTGCTGTTCCAGCTCATCGGGTTGATCAATCGAGGCTTTATGCGTCTCAAATATTTTTTCTGCCAAGGCTCTGAATTCTAAATCGCCTTGAATGGCTCGAACCATTTGAAAGACCCAGAGAGGACCAGAACGCTCAGGAAGCATGGATTCAACTCTGCGCAAATTTCTGGATTTGGAAAAATCACGCAGATCCCTCAAACGCTCCAGAGTATCGGTTTTTGAAGCAAAGTCCAAAATAAGATCTACTGCGCCAATCCTTGATCTCGAAAACTCCAGATAGGTTAAAACCGTGTTTCCGTACTCAAAGGCAGTGTCCATCGCTCCTAAACTATTTCTGCTAAAGGCCACATCGTCCCAGGGAAACTCCTGCATGATCTCAATGGAACTGGCATTTCTAATAGAGGACCAGGACTCTAGCACAGCCTGTTTTTTAACATCATGTAGATGTGAACCTAGCGGAGCCATGCCAGCTTTGACCAGATCCAAAATTTTAGCTTTTACATGAGCATGAATTGGATAGGATCTAGGCTCTGCATCCAGGTTTTCCTGGAGTCTGACTAAAAAATCTCTCACCAGAAAAACATCATCGCGGTCACTTTGATGATCTCCCCAGCCTTGAACTCGTAGATTCTTTAATTCCTCCACGGAAATCTGCACCGGATCACGGCCGCTTTCTTCGAGGTTTCCCTGAGTATGCAGCAGATTACTGTGGTATTCATAAGACCTGCGCTGATAATCCGAATCCTCAGTTTCTGGCGACTCTGATCGCTGAAGATCCTCCAAAATTTTGAGTAAAGCTCGTAAATCTTTGGAATTGGACTGCGAAATTAGATCTGAAGGGGTCAAACCAAAGGCAGGGCGCACCTCCCTGGCCCAGGATGTAAATCGCTTTTTAGCGGCAGACGAACTCTCACCGTCCTGATCGGAAAACTGCTTCTCAAAAGTCGGTGGGCCGGGCTCCTGTGTCGATGTATCTGCCTGTTGAAGCCTTTCTATGGCGGGGCTTCCTTCAATCAGATCATCAAAATCAAGATCATCTTGTGGGTCAGCAAAAGAGAAGGAAAACAGCCCAGCGCTCAGGGTCAAAATGAGTAGAAATCGTAGACGCAAAAGAACCTCTGCACAGAACTACGTGTAAATCTAAATTTGGTTGCGGGTGGAGAAAAAGGTTTTAAGGAGAATAGGCTGAAGGCTTTGAGGTAAGAGAAAATGGGAATTCTGTAACAGAGTCATCAATGACGATTTTTTTTAATGCATTTGAATAACAGTGAATTTTCAATATAATAAATACAAGTATTAACTGTATCTAAGGTATTCTATGGCCACTTCAATCCGTTTAGAACCCGATATAGAAAAGAGACTCGATTTTCTAGCCTCTTCTACTGGTCGGACCAAGGCCTATTATCTTCGTGAGCTAATTGAAAAAGGGCTAGATGACTTGGAGGTTATTTATCTT
>CAZRLV010000535.1:0-2268 GCA_964600955.1 uncultured bacterium | reverse complement strand
TCTTTTGCTTTTGCCTTCCCGATCCTTTCTTATTCTATAGTTCTCTAGTTCCTTCCCTAATCTTCTACAATTTCACCGTGGCACCGATGGCGATCAGGTGGGAATAATCTTGAGGGAAGCGCGACCTTAAAATCGTAAAGGGGATATTGAGTTGGAGGCTGAATTCTTCACGCACCTGATAGCGCCCCCCCAGGGTTAGATCTATGTTATTTCCAAAGCCTGCCCAGTCCAGGCCGTTCAGCTCTACAAGAACACGAGTATTTCTTGAAACTGGTACCTCGGCACCTAAATTATAAAAGAGATTATTAGGCTGTTCATTTCCAGTGCTATTTCTGGCTGAAGCAAGGGTTAAACCTAGGTTGGAGTGCAAGGTCAGTCTTTCAAATTCGCGACTCAGACTTAGAAACCCGGAGAAAGTACTGCCATCCAATCCACGCCGTGACACCTGTTTTCCCATGGCGTTTTGCACTCCAAAGCCCATAGCGGATTTTAGGAGTTTCGAGGGGTTGTCCAGGAATTTATACTTGGCCCAGAGCATGACTTCTTCCACCTCGGTTTTTTCAAAATCATTGATAAAGGGAAAGTCTACCGATTTTTCATTCACGATATTTCCTGTGAGGGCTATTTCGAATTGATCGCTCAAACTCGTAACCAAACCCATGGGAGAAACAACCTTTTCAATGGAGCCATCAACCCTCTCCCCAAAAGCCCGGTCAAATTTGGTCCTCGAAACCCCGGCATAGAAAAGATGGGTTTTTTCGGGCAGTGTATCAGCGGATACGGTACGGTAGAGCCCTGTAAGTCCCCACTCGGTATTTCCCACGACACGCGTGGGAATTTTCTTATGCTTTTCAAGAAACAAATTAAAATCTGGCGGACGCTTATAATCACGAATGCGCTTGCGTCGGTCTTTTTCAAATTCTTCACGTGATCCGGGAGCCACATCCCGGAGTCTGGGTTGATAAAACTTCCTGGATTTTGGTTTTGTCGGAGGCGGGATGAGATCTCCGTAGCTGGTATCCAATGGAGGAGCCAGGGGTGACGGAATCTCTTCTGCCTTACTGACCGTGGGTAGATTTTGCGCGAATTCACTCGAAACCCGTTGTCGATAGGTCTCCAAAGAGGGAGAGAACCCATAGTCCTCAAGATTGCGCTCGGGCTTGACCGCAAAGCTTTGACTTGCAAGGAATAAGAAACCCGCTAAAAATAATCGCATCACAATAAAAGACACCCCTGCACTCAATCTCGGATTGAAACGCGGTTTTCCTAACGTGAGGGCAGGATTCCCTTGAGGTTGCAGACAAAGAAAAACCCTAAAACCGGCTCCAGGATGAAGTCATTTTTGGAATTCAGCCCCCCGGAGAGATAGGAGCCCCCACTTTCCGATAGAAGCTCTAAACTAAAGGCTTGAACCTTTTCTTCCAAAAACCTGGCATATTCCCCTTTTTTTGCCCCTTTTTCCTGTCCAACCCCCTTTTTGTGGACTGTCCCCTTTTTATGAAGCAGTTTATTGAGGCGAAACTTGAATGAAAGATCCCCTTTTTTTATGACTATCCCATTGGAAAACTTCAGGCCATTGGCTTTGGACGGGTCACCCGAAAAATAATCTTTAAGCTGTTTTGAAAAAAGTTGAACTTCAGGCTCTCTGAACCACGAGCGTGAAGCCGTTGTTTGAGCCCAGGCAATCCCAGAAGAAGGCAAAACCAGATCTTTTCCACAGTCTTGTAAAGTATCCGTACCCAATTTCAAGATAGGACGGCAAAGCTTTAGGTTGATTGAAGACTCCAGTAAACGAGGTTTTAGCTCGAAACTTTGACCCTCAGCTAAGAACCTTTTTGGCTTAAGGAAATTTGCGCCTGAGAAACGCCCTCTGGCTTTGGACTTTAAATCTACAAGAAATTCTGGCTTTAGTTTGAGGCTCAACGGAGAACTTGGAAGAAAGTCTTGCGAGCCAAAATCAAATTTCTCCTTAAGAATTGCAGGCAAAAGTAAAAAGCTATCTGCATCAAAAGAAAAATAAAAACGCTCCGTGTGTACCGGGTGTCTCTGACCTAAGTAAATGGGTATAGATCGCAACCTAAATTGCAAAATCAGATCAGGCCGCGCCTTAAAGCCATAGCTTTGAGCATTTTCAGAGCGCTTGAGAACTTCAAACTCAGGTAAAAATAGAAAGTTGTCCAAGACGTTTTGAACCCTCTGTATGGACGCTGGATAGGATTTCTTGGCTTTGATGATCTCAAAGCTTCGATCTTTTATTTTGGAACGAAC
>CAZRLV010000534.1:0-2275 GCA_964600955.1 uncultured bacterium | reverse complement strand
AAAGATTTTAGAAAAGATCTACTACTCATGTTATGCCAGGAAATCATCACATCCGGTCTTCGATTTAGGTCTGTTGCTAACGAATGTCATGCCCTCATCCAAGACACAAACAAACTCATTCACAGACGTCTCGGTAGAGTTTTAATGCTCTTAAAGCCATTCAACATCAAAATGATAAGAAAATATCAGAAGAAACTAATTAGTCGTCTGCCGACCCATAAATAAATCTGCCGATATTGCCTGTTTTACCATTGAAAAGACTTGCCTCATCCTACGGCAGACTATAGAACTCATTTCTCTATCAATAGATTATTGAGTTGTCAAGTACGGAATCCTAATGCTTCTTATTCCGTCTTTGCGCCTGGCTGGGTGGGTATATATCCTTGAAGGATAATACGGGAAAACATAGGAGGTAACATATGCCCCTGAAAAAACTTCTTCAAAATTGGAACGCCCCTTACGTGGCGAGGCAACAAAGAATTCTAGATCAGTTTTCTGGAGGGATTCTAAATGTAAAAACCCTGGCCAACGCTGATGCCGCTGGCTACGGACCAGCAGACAAATTCAAAGTCGGGAGAAAAGTCTTCTACTCCACCGCATCACTCATCCAATGGCTCGAAGCCCGATTGGAGGAATAAAAGTGAAAGGCCTAGTCATGTCAATATTAATTGTGTCCTTTTTTTTAGGACTCTTCAATTCCGACGTCATAAATACGGCACAAAACATCACACTCAAAGAGTTGTATTTGACAATATCATTACTTAATCATCCGAATGTTGAGAAGAAAAATCTTCCCGCGTGGTCACCATGCGAATATCAAAATGGCAGACGCTCAAACAAGAACGCTACTGGAATAACCCTCCTGGTTTTTGATTATGATGGTGCAAAGACAGGCAAGAATCTATTGGTTTTTAGTGACTTCATCAATAGGCTTAGGGGCGCAGAAATGGAATTTTTTGTTGCTCAATCGTACAGCAACAGCCAAGATCCTCCCAATAAATTTCGGCTTGTTTTTTCCCTATCCGAAAGTATACCACCCGAACGCCATCTAGAGTTCTGCGAAAAAGTCATCCAATATCTCGAACTGGAAGAGTATTTTGAAAACGATGAATTTGATATCAAAGCCTTGAAGGATATAGCCAGAGTTTATCTCTACGGAAACGTCAAACACCCCGAGTATTTCAAGCCGTTTTTCGTGGAAGGAAAACCCCTTGATGTGGACGAAGTCTTCGCAATCAAACTGCCGGAGGCATCAAAGCAAGTTTTCAAGATAAAAAAGACCCAGAAAAATCAACCGCTTGATGTGCTACGAAACGAAATCAATGATGAAGCGCTCTACACAATTATTCTAAAAAAGGGCTTAAACCCTCGTATCGCTAAGAAAAACATTATTCGAATGGATTGCCCTTATAACCCGCAGCACAAAAATTGCGCGAATATAGTCTTTCATTCAGCCACCAACCTACCGGCATCAATGAGCTGCTTTCACACCTCCTGCGATGAACTTGGAAAATCTCACTTCCTGATGTCGTGTTCAGATGAGGAGATCCTTGAGGGGCATAAAAACCCCCTAAAATTACCCGAGGCACTGTGTAATGCAGATACACAAGCAACTGAAATTATGGATGATTTGATTCAAAATTATGCCGTGGCCGTCGTGGGGAACAAAACCACTATACTCCGGGAAACAAAGTCCCCTGAGGGAAGGGTAGAGGATTTACAGCTTCTTGAGAAAGGCGCTCTATTCGATTTATTTGAGAATCAAAGGATCGAAATTATCGATCCCACAGGAAAAACAAAGCTCGTTAACGCAGCTAAACACTGGATTAAGCTACCACACCGACGCACCTATTTCAAAGTTGCCTTTTCCCCCTCAAGAACTGAATCTCCCGATGCTTACAACCTTTTTCAAGGCTTCCCAATTTCCCCCGTTGAAGGCGACTGCTCGCTCTATCAAAAACTAGTCCGCGAGCAGATTTGCGCCAATGACAATGTACTTTACACGTATCTCCTGCACTACATGGCCGATGCAATCCAAAACCCTGAGAATAAGCCAGGTATCTGCATCGTCCTCAGGGGGGCCCAGGGTGCAGGAAAGGGTACTTTAGCCAAGTGCTTCGGCAAACTCTTCGGGGAACATTTCGTCCATGTGACTCAGCGGGCGCATTTTCT
This sequence comes from uncultured bacterium, assembly GCA_964600955.1. Taxonomy (GTDB): domain Bacteria; phylum Muiribacteriota; class UBA6191; order UBA6191; family UBA6191; genus CAZRLV01. Next base: position 103 of record CAZRLV010000534.1, on the reverse strand, counting down.
TGGAAACTTTAATTCCCACCTGGCGACAGCTCTTATTTTGTTTGTAGACGAGGCCATCTGGCCCGGCGATAAGGCTGCAGAGGGCGTGTTAAAGGCAAGGATT
>CAZRLV010000533.1:0-2276 GCA_964600955.1 uncultured bacterium | reverse complement strand
TCGGAACTAAAGAACTAGAGGAATGGGGAAAGAGAATAGGGACTTAAAGAAAAGAGGAAGATAGGATTCAGAGGGTCGGAAAAATCTTTATCTTCATTCCTCTGATTCTTGATTTTTGTCATCCTGCGACTTGACCGTGGGATCCATACAAAGGGTCGAAATGAGTCTTGATCTTCATTCTTGATTCCTTGGTTTAAAAATTTATGAGTGGAAATATTTTTTATTTGATTACTGGGATGGCGGGGGCGGGTAAGAGTACTGTTCTCAACGGTCTTGAAGACTCTGGTTTTTTCTGTGTTGATAACTTGCCGGTGGGGCTTTTTGAGAAGTTTTTTGAGCTTCTAACAGAAACCATTGAGACGCGTAGCCGCGTGGCTCTGGCCACGGATATTCGCTCGGGGAAACAGTTTTCCTCGGTTATGAATTCTCTTAAAACTCTTGCAAGCCATGATATTTCCTACCATGTTATTTTTCTGAATTGCGAGATTGAAACTCTGGTCAAGCGCTTCAAGGAAACCCGCAGGCGCCACCCCTTATATAAAGGCAGCCTGATCGATGCTATTAAGAAAGAGCGTCGCTTGCTTTCGTCCCTGCTGGCTAGTGCTGACATTGTTTTAGATACCACCCATCTTAAAACACGGGATCTCAGTCGTAGAATTCAGGATCTTTTACGCCGCGATGAGAGTGAAGGAAAATTGGTTGTCAGCTTGAATTCCTTTGGGTTTAAGCACGGGCTGCCAAAAGATGCCGATATGGTTTTCGATGTACGTTTTTTGGAAAATCCCTATTACGAAGAAAACCTGCGCGGTCAAAGGGGTTTTGAGCCTGAAGTGATGGATTTTGTTCTCAATAAGCATCAGGGAATCTTGGCACTGGAGAAAGTTCAGGCTTGCCTGGAAGCTTTAATTCCACACTTCATGGCTGAGGGCCGTAATCAGCTGACCATAGCTCTGGGTTGTACCGGGGGTCATCATCGTTCTGTAGCCTGTGTTGAAAAACTATATGAAAATCTCTCGTCTATGCGAGACGTCGTTTTTACTAAATATCATCGGGACTGCTGAGTCCCTCCGAAAAAGGAGTACAAGTGCCCCATACCTTTAGTTTTCATCCCTTCAATATTCTGGGCCTGGTAGGGCTTATCGCAGTCGCCTATCTTTTCTCACGTAACCGCAAATCGATTAACTGGCGTCTGGTGGCCGTTGGACTGATTTTACAGGCCTCACTGGCTCTAATTGTTTTGCAGCCTGTGGTTCAGAGAAATGTTTTCAAACCTATTGATAGCTTTGTTCAGTCTCTTTTGGGGTACTCCAAAAAAGGGGCTGATTTTGTCATGCAGAGTGTTGAAAAGCATGATGCTCTTGAGTATGTGCAGGTTAAGGACAAAGACGGGAAGCAAAAAGAGGTGGTTCAGCAGCGGTTAGTCATCGGTAGAACCAATCCTGCCGTTAAAACTTTTGCTTTTTGGATTCTACCTACGGTGATCTTCTTCTCATCGATTATGGCATTGCTTTATTATTTTGGTCTTATGCAACCTGTGGTACGGGTTTTAGCCAAGGTTATGCAAAAATTGATGGGCACCTCTGGGTCCGAATCCATGTCTTGTTCGGCTAATATTTTCATGGGGCAGACCGAAGCTCCCCTGGTCGTCAAACCCTTTGTAAAAACCATGACAAAAAGTGAATTGCATGCCGTCATGGTTGGGGGATTTGGGACGGTGGCCGGCGGAGTTCTAGCCATGTACGCCGCTGTTTTGCAAGGGATTCCAGGGATTGCCGGCCATCTTGTGACAGCCAGTGTGATGGCCGCTCCTGGGGCTTTGGTTATTTCCAAAATCATGTACCCAGAGACTGAGCCATCCAATACCATGGGAGATTTGAAAGTTGAAGTTGAGGTCAAGGATGGAAATTTTATTGAAGCCGCGGCCCGCGGAGCTTCTGAAGGTATGCAATTGGTGATCAATATCGTGGCCATGCTGATTGCTTTTGTAGCCCTGGTTTTCATGATGGATGAGTTTTTTGTCAAACTGGTAACCCCGCTTATAAACGGGGTGTTTGGCACAGCTTGGACGATCTCTTTTACAAAGCTCCTGGGGTGGCTCTTTACTCCCTTTGCCTTCTTAATGGGGGTTCCCTGGAACGAGATCTCTCTGGTAGGTCAGCTTTTAGGCGAGAAAGTAGTTCTTACGGAACTTCTGGCCTATTTTCACCTGGCGGAACTGGTGAATGAAGGTGCCATTTCAGCGCGTTCGCAGTTTTTGGCTTCCTATGCTCTTTGTG
>CAZRLV010000532.1:0-2277 GCA_964600955.1 uncultured bacterium | reverse complement strand
AACCTATCTGCTTAAGGTACTCGGACTTACATAAATTTAGATGCAATCGCCCTGTCTGAATTAGCCTTTACTATTTGCAAGAGGACTGAAAATCAGGCTCCAATTGAAGGTCCATGGCATGTGCTAGGCGGTTAGCCATATTGAAATAACTGACCACGAAAACCGCGTGTTGCCACTGGGCTTGGGTAAGGCCTTGATCCTGGAATTTTTTTTGAAAAACTTTGGCTTTCCAGGGTTCGAGGGTGAGAGTTTTGGCGAAGCTTGAGAAAAGCTCTCTTTTTGGACCCTCCAGTTGGGACTCATTTTCTTTGAGGTGGTTGCTCAGAGCCTGACTATGGTGACCTATGCAATAGGGGCAGGCATTGGCACGACTCGTTTCAACCGCCAACCACTCTCTCTCAGCCCTTGAAAGCGGCAGATCTTCCTGTAGCAAAGTTTTTTCGTAAAATTCAAAATGAGCTTCGATTCCGGTTGGAAATTGCGAGAAACTGGAATGGCTGGAGGCGATACTACCGCGTTTGTCTTGAATTTTGTCTAGAAGTTGCTCCAGATTCATGATAATTATGGCGCTTTGATATTATATGAGGGGTTCGGAGGATGGAACCGCCGAACCCCCACCTTAGGCGCTCAAATCGAGATTCAGGCCTTTAGTTGGATGGAGATTGGAAGCCGGTGCTCCTGCATCCCCAGAGGCAGGTGTCTCAAGTAATTTGAGAGCCTGTTCGGGCTGCTCTCTTGCAGCTTTATGGGCATGTGTACCCACCCCAAGTTGCGTCTGCAGAGCACTTTGTGCTCCATGTGCTCCATGAACCATAACAACCTCCTTGTCGTTGTCAAAAGATAGAGCCCAGACCCGGACTCTGTCCCGGCCTATTTGTGGGTCTTATCCTATGATCCTTACAGCTTAAGTCTAAGGTGAATCTGTATTCTGGGCAAGGTTTGAGTTCTTTTGTAAGGTTTAATAGGATAAATCAGACTCATTTTCGATGCGAACTGTGAATCATAGGAGGCCAAAAATAGTGAAAGCACAGGATTATGAACCGCAGCAGTGGGTGGATGAATACGGGGACGATCTTTTTCGTTAAGCTCAAGCTGGCCGAAGAAAATGGGGAATGAGGATGTTAGGGGAAGGAGTCATAGGTAACACAGGAATCCGAGGAATGAAGAAAAAGATTTTTTACGACCATTTGAATGGATCCTCCGATCCGCAATTCATCTTCCGTCCTAGAAAGCCATTATGGCAAAACCTCTGGATCCTGAATGTAGGGTTGAGGCATGCCTCAACCGAGGATGACGCGGTGGGTACTCTTACCTTAAAGCCTTTCCTCTCCTACAGCCTTCACCTTAAGCCCACTTTGCGCTTATAAGCCTGAATTTTTGAATTGCATGGGTCTAGCATCCCATAGAACTGAATTCCGGCTAGAACAGACGCGATCATCCCAATGAATATTGGGGTAAGCTCTAATCCAGAAATAACCTTGGATAGCCCCCAGATCATCAAAGCATTGAACCCCACCAGGGACAAAATCCCAAGGCTTACGGAAACCACGATGATGGTTTGATAGCGAAGACGTTTCCAGCGACTTAAACTCACAGGAATTGGCTCAGCATGTCCCTGGCCTCTTCATAGCGATTTGGCAGTACAGGGGACTCGGGAGTCACCGCAGAATGAATTGTCAGGGTTGCATCGGGATCTTTAAGAAGATGCCCGGTTAAAATGGCCAGAACCGAATCGGATTTTGAAATAACACCTCTGTCGCGCAGCTTTTTCAGTCCGCCTACGCTGCAACAAGAGGCTGGTTCTGCGCCGATTCCGACTTGATCTACGGCTAGCTTGGCTGTTTTAATCTCTGCCTCACTAAGCTGCTCTACCACTCCACGGGTTTCTTGAACGACTCTGAGGGCCTTTTTCCAGCTGACAGGATTTCCAATGCGAATCGCCGTAGCCAAGGTTTCCGGGGCCATGGGTTCCAGAAGATCTCGACCCTTTTCCACCAATTGGTAGAATGGGTTGGCTCCCTGAGCCTGAATGACTGCGATACGCGGAAGCTTGGAAATTAAACCCCAGGATTTCAGCTCACGCAGAGCTTTGCCAAAAGCCGATGTATTGCCTAGATTTCCACCTGGCAGAACAATCCAGTCCGGGACATTCCAGTCCAGGCCTTCCAGGGCTTCGATAACAATGGCTTTTTGCCCCTCAATGCGAAAGGGATTTACAGAGTTCATGAGATAAATCCCAAGCTCGTGACAGGCTCTCTGCACCAGAGCGAGGGCATC
>CAZRLV010000531.1:0-2279 GCA_964600955.1 uncultured bacterium | reverse complement strand
TGTCACCAATGGATCACCCTCGAAACTCAAATCGATCAAACTGCGAATTTGAAGTAGAGAAAGAAAGCGACCCCACCTCAAAACTAAGACCGTAAAAATAAACGCTGGGGCCACCGCTAGAGGCATTTCCAAGACTGAGGATTTTGCTGGAATAATTAAAGGTCTTATTGGTGAGGTTCCAGGAGAAAATGTCCTTTCTGTCCACCTTAAGCGTCAGTTCTCCACTGACTCTTTGCGTGCATTGGCTGAGATCGGCCTCAAAACTGCCGTTGAGATGAAGATAACGCCCGATGGTAAAACTCCCCGAACCCGAGTATTTACCTCCGCTAAGGGAAATGCCTGCACCCTCGGTCTTGATACCGCAGACGGTGATATTGTTGGTGGTATCAGGGGGCTTGGCGCTCATGGTGAAGTTGACCCCGCTGCGATCCGAACTGGTAATGGAAACATCCCTTTGAGTGGGGCTGAAATCATAGCGTGAAGAGATGGGAATGACGGAATAACTCCCAGCAGAAAGATTGGTAAAGCTGTAGTTTCCGTTGCGATCTGTAGGCCGTGTGGCACTGTCTGCGCCTGAGAGGCGTAGCTGAAGATTATTGTTATCGCTACTGCCTGTGATACGCCCCTGGATTTTATAGGTGTCGGGGTTGGTTGGGTCACTGCCTATGCCGGTTAGGGCTTTTTCAAAAATATCGCTGAGATAATCGTTGCCGAATTGATCGGTGATCTTGAGTTTGAAATACCAAGTGCCTTCATTCTGATAACCGGTGGTTAGACCATAGGTGTCGCGGTTTTTTAGTTGATTCAGGTTATAGCCACCTAGTCGGCTCAGATTTGAGCCGCTACCCGCTTCTACCTCTGAGCGGGTTTTGGAAAAAAGTAGTTCGATACCTGCGCGGGAACCCCAGGCTGGTTCGATAATACTGCCCCAGTAAAGCTTAAAGCGTCCGCTTGATTGACGTAGGTCTTGGGCTTTCACGGAAGGGGTGACTGATATTTGCGGAGGTTTGAGGTCTAGCACGATAAAGTCTGAAGTGACATCAAGGTCAGATGCAATGACAGAGACGGGTGAAATCAAGAAAAGAAAGAGGAAAAAGAGCGGGCGAGGCATGCCTCGCAACCCTACGAAAATACGTGAGATCCACGGTATGCTGGAGGTTGTTTTCTTCGCCGTAGGGGGCGGGCATGCCCGCTCCGGAATTTGTGATGGGAGCGGGTTAGCGCACATGGATCTGTGCTCCTGGTCCGGTTTGAATTGGGATAGGGTTGCCGCTGGGGGTAACCAGGTGATCTACGGAAAGAGATAGGGTTGTATCACCTGTGCTTGCGGCGCTGATTGTTACCTCATAAAAGGATAGATTTTCTCCTGAGAGGGTATTAGGGGAACTTGGCAGAAATCCGCTGATCTGCCATTGATTGCCTTCGGTTCTGCTCAAGACATTGGGTGAGGCTTGCGACCAGGAGCCAGTGGGTTTAACCTCCTGAATCTGCACATGACCTGTGGAATTTAAGATGGTTAAAATCAAGGTATTGGCGTCTTCAATACTGCCCTGAATCGCCAGGGTCATAATAGTGCTTGAACCGACACTTAGGCTATATTCAGGCAAAGTAAAGGCCAAAACCGGCCCCAGGTCGGATGAACCAGAAGGCGTGATCGTCATAGTTGGTGGTACCGTTTTTTCGGCACTTGATGCAATTAGAAGCCAGTAAGCGTAAAAAGGACTTATGGCTGTTAATGCACTACTGGAATTCGTCGAGTCCCAAGCCTTCCAGCTTTTAGAATACCCCCACACCTTGGCTATGTTTTCAACCCCATGCACTTCGTCAAAGTTTTCAGAGGCAAAAACCTCTGTGTTGATATCAAGACTTTGCGGTTGGTTGAAACTTGCCAAGGCCCAGCCTTCGGCTGAAACAGAAAGCGCACGGGGAGAAACCTGGGCCAGTTCAAGGGTGAGCGTTGCCTCTGAGTCCATCAAAAACCAATAGCCTCGATTTTGCTCGAAATGCGTGAGTTGCGAGTTGCCACCGGGGGTGTATTGTTTCCAGGCCTTGTCATAGGACCAGATCTTGGTGACTAATCCTGACAGTCCATTTGCCTCCAGAAAAGGAATGATCTCTACGGACTCTTGGGAGATCGGGATTGAAACCAGGTTCCAGCCGGGGGCCAGAGTGCGGCTCGCGGAAGCACTGTAAGTGAGGGCAGGGAGGCAAAGCAGAAGAAAAAGGGTCAGGCATGCCTGACGCCCTCATATGGATGACACCCTGTCAAGCCACGGAAC